>JAYTBD010000749.1:0-7654 GCA_043737155.1 Fimbriiglobus sp.
CGCGGGCTGAAACATCGGCTCGGATTGCATCGGCACGACGATCGGGGTCATCGGTTCGCCGATGCCCGTCAAGGATGGCGCCGGCAGCGTACCGCTGACTTTGTCGATCGGATTCGGCGTCACGGGAGGCACCGCCATCGAACTGGGCAACGATCCCGGCTCCGCGACCTCTTTGTTCGCCCGACCGACGTTCCCGGCGAGGTCTTGGGTCACGATCTGCACGACCACCGGCCCGGTGATCATCGATTTGAACTTTGCATTCCGCTTGGCGACGGTGCCCTCCGGGGCCGCTTGCCAATCGGCTTCGGTCCCGGCCAGTGCCCGGTAGAAGACCTTCGTGGTGGAATCGTTCGGAAATTTGTCTTCGACCGCCCACTCGGCCATGATTTCCTCGCCGCTCCGCGCGGCACTCGTGATGCGAACGACCGGGGCCGTGGAATCGATGACCAGCTTCTGCGCCGGCGGTACCCGGCTTACATCGACCGGCTCGGCCGGACCTTTGAGGAACACGAGCTGCATGCTGATGAAGTAAAGCCCGTCGGTCTTGGCGGTGAACGTGAATTCGTCCTGCGTCGGCGGGATCGCTTGGATCATCTCCCACGTCTGCCCCTGATCGCGCGACACGAACAGCCGGGCTTCTTGGATGTCCTTCTTCCGCTCGGGCTTGTAGTTCACACCGAGCTTGTGGCTGCGGACTTTCGTGACTTGGAAATCCTGGGCCTCCGGCAGCGCCGGTTGACCCAGGGTGGTCGCCAGTCCGAGCAGGGCCAAAGCGGTGACGTTCATGTGCATTCCCCGAGCGACGGCGCGGAGTTCCGCGCAGGGTCGTGGAATCTGTATCGGTTAAGCCTGGGGTGGGACTGGAGAAAAATGGTGGGCGAGGGGGAATGATTGAAGATCACTGGATGCAACCGAATTCTCAGGGGTCAGACCGGTGTCTCGTCGGCAGACCCGACTCGAAAATGGTTTCGGCCGAAAGCGCCCCACCCCCCGCGAAATCATTAAGATTTCGGGTAGAATCCATGCGCCCCAACGACTTGCGTCCGAAATCGTGTCCCGCAATGCCGGCTGAAACCATTCTGATCGCCGGTGCCGCCGCGAAAAACCGCCCGCCGCCATTAGGTACAGGGCCAGAGAATTTGAATGCACCCGAAGTCCGGGGCAACCAATTTTTCTGGAACCACAAGCGTTAGCGCGTGGGTGAGCCTTCGAAGGGGCTTTCCGAACCACACCCACGCGCTAACGCTTGTGGTTCCAGAAAAACTCATCTCGACTTGTCTCGAGGACTACATCAACCTCATTCACCTGAGAACACACCATGCCCGCCCAAGAACTCCCCTTCGCCACCGTCGACCTTGACCGCCTGCGCCGTTGCGGGTTCCCCGAGGTGGTCTACTCCGAAGGAAAAACATCGGAGTGGGTCGAAGGCGTTCTGCGCCGATTGGCGGAGAATGGCCAAGACGCCTTCGCCACGCGGGTCAATGCTGAGCAAGCGGCCCATCTCGCGTCGGCCCTTCCACAGGGAATTCAAGATCGCTTGGCCCGCACATTCTTCTGGAAGGTCTCGCCAACTCCGACGCCTTCGCTCGGTAAAGTCGAAATCGTCACGGCCGGAACCAGCGACTTGCCCGTGGCCCAAGAAGCGTTGATCACGGCGCGGGTGATGGGGGCGAACGCGGATATGATCGTCGATGTCGGCGTCGCCGGGATACACCGCGTATTGGCGCAGCGGGATCGGTTGAACGACGCCGATGTCGTTATCGTCGTGGCGGGGATGGACGGCGCGCTGCCGAGCGTGGTGGGCGGATTGGTCGAGTGCCCGGTGATCGCCGTGCCGACCAGCGTCGGTTACGGCGCGGCCTTCGGCGGACTCGCCCCACTGTTGACGATGTTGAACAGTTGTTCGAGCGGGGTGGCCGTGGTGAATATCGACGCCGGATTCAAAGCGGGCTACGTCGCCGCCCGCATGATTCGGCGGATGTATCGCAATTCCGGACTGTAGCCATCACGCTCCGCGTGATTTCGGAGGAGTGAGCGATTCGAATGCTCATACTCTAGCCCAGTCGATTCGGCTTCCGCGAACGCACTTCCTCCGGCATCACGCGGAGCGTGATGGCTACAGTCCGGAATGCTACTTGAGCGCCGGCGGCGTAACCGGCAAGCCGGTCCCCGCTTTTTCATTTGGCAACGGCAGCGTGACCAAGCCCGAATCCGGGATCATTGGCAGCGCGGTCGTGGCCGGTGGAGTGATCGCGGCGGCAATCGGCTGCGGAGGCGGAGTGGGCTCATCGCTCGGAATCGGATTGTCGAGTGGCATCACCGGCTTCGGCAACGGTCCATCCAACTGCATTACGGGCGAGGCTTCGTACTTTACTTGTTCGATATGCTTTTGCGGGAACAGCAATCCGCCCGAAGTCGGCTGAGTCGGCGTTACGACGGCCGGCCCGGTGTTCGAGGCGAGCGTGCCGGTGTTGATCGGCATCAATGGATTACTGGGCTGCTTGCGGTTGACGTCCTTTGCGCCGGTGGCGTTCGGATCGGTGATGGCGAGCTTCGATTTCGTCGAATCCTTCGACGGCGTTCCGGCGGGTGCGGTCAGGGCCGCTTTCACGCGCGGGTCCAAGCCACGCATCCCGGTCTCGTTTTTGTCTTTGCCGGTGCACCCCACCGCCGCCGCGAGGGCCGCGCCGAGAATTGCGACGCGACAACCATTCCGCCGAGCGCTCGATGCCTGGGCCATCGGTCTTTCTCCATCCGTGAAGATCGAACCGGGCGGAGGCATCCATGCCTCGCCCCCAACGCCCGAGGATCCATCCTGCGGGGTCGGTCGGTTCTTCGCGGTCGGCGGAATAAGGTCGTCGCGGCGTGCTGTCAAGCCGGACTCACTTGGCCCCGCCGGGGGCGGCGCCCCCTGGGCCGACGTTCGGGCCCGGGGGTTGCAGTTGACCGGGCTGAGGTATCGGGCCGGGCAGCGCGCCTTGCGGGGCGCCGCGGCGGATTTCGCCGGTCGGGTCGAGCATCGAATCGCGTTCCCGCTGGAGCGGGAAGGTCGGATCCGGGGCGAAGTACTGCGGGTAGTGCTTCAGATAGTGCGGCGACGGCAGCGTCATGCCGCCGGTGTAAGTTTGGCAGCCGCTCAGCACGACCAGACTCAGCGTGGTGCCCGCGAGGCCCCGCAGCAGGAGTCGTTTTGAAATCCCCATGATTCCCTCTCTCGGCGGGTGTCGGCAAGTGTCACCGGCTTTATCGGTTGCGCCGGGGAGGGAGCTTGAATCGAAAATGCGGAATGCGCCGACTTCCAAAGTCCGGCTGCGCCTTCGGAAGTCCTCGGAACAACCGCCCGATCGGACTTCCGAAGTCGTGCCCCGTCTCCGATCTGCTACAGTGACTCACCGGATCGAGGATGGGATCGCCAGATGACACAGGCAATGGAATTGTCTTCCCCGCGCTTCGTCGAAGAGCGCCGCTGGGGCGCGGGAGAACAACGGCTCCCGGTGAAGTGGGTGCCCTCGCTCAAATTGAAGCCGATCGAGAACGCCCCGCAGCAACCGTTCGACTTTTCCGCGCGACTGCGGACGCTCTGCCGGGATATTGCGAACCGCTGTCCGACGCTCGCCCATATCGATCCGAGTTTACTGCTCGTCACTTTCACCGCGTCCCGCAATCGCACACGCTTCGGCCTACAAGCCCGCGTCACGCCGATGCGGGTGGCGAACGGCTCGGCGTACACGCGCCGGCGCGGGATGCTCTACCGGGTACAGCGCTATTTCGTGGACGGCGTCGAGATGCGTTACCTCGTCACCTTCTGCCTGCCGCGGTTCCAAGATCAACCGTTCGAGCAGAAGCTGATCACGATTTTCCACGAGTTGTACCACATTGCCCCGGCGTTCGACGGCGACCTCCGCCGACACGACGGGCGCTGCCAATACCACACCCGATCGAAGAGCGGGTACGACGCCCACATGACCGAATTGGTGAGCGTGTACTTGGCCCATCATCCGGATCCGGCGCTCTTTCACTTCCTGCATTCGAGCTTCGCGCAATTGTGGACGGAACACGGCGGCGTCTACGGGGTGAAAGTCCCGCAGCCGAAGTTGATCCCGGTACCGCGCGCGGAGCGGGTGAAGTGATTCACGGGCTGCAGCAATCCGCGCCGCGCCGATTCCACGGCATCCGGGCCAGCGCCATTCCCATAGTGCAGGTGTCGGTGATACCCGCAAACACAAGCCCGGCCCCGATGAAGGCGGGAATGCCCGCGAACCACGGGTGGACGGCCAATGCCAAGATCGCCCCGATGCCCGCGATCGCGCCGGCGACGATCCGCACCTGCCGTTCGAGCGACATCGTCTTGCGACCGCGTACTACGGGCAAGTCGGCTTGCTCCCAGGCGAGAGTCCCCCCTTCGACATTGGTCGCATTCAACCCCGCGGCCCGGAGTGTATCGCACGCTTTTTGACCGCGGGCACCCGACCGACAAATCACCAACAGCGCGGCTGATTTATCGAATGCGGCCGGGTCCAGTCGGTCGAGCGGGACGTTCCTGGCTTGAGGTACGTGCACTTCTTGGAACTCGGACGGCGTCCGAACATCGAGCAAGGTGACGGGGCCGGCTCGGCAGCGCCCCGCGAGTTCCAAAGCGGTGATTGTCATCGGGGTGTCAGTGGTGGTCATGGCGAAACTCCTTGCGCGGCTTTCCACGTTTTGTACGATCCGGTGAGGTTCCAACATTTGAAACCGTGCTGCATCAGAATCCGGCACGCGTTGTACGAGCGTTGTCCGCTGGCGCAGTGGGCGAGTATCTCGCGGTCCTTCGGCAGTTCGCCGAGCCGGGAACGCAATTCGCCGAGCGGGATGTTCAGCGAACCGGGGATGCTCCCCCCTTCCCTCTCGGCCGGTTCGCGGACATCGACGATCAGCGCCCCCGATTCCACCAACTTGGGGACCTCGTACCACTGGGCAACGCGCACCAGCCCCGTCAACAGATTTTGCGCGGCCATCCCGGCGAGATTCACGGGATCCTTGGCGCTGCCGAAAGGCGGCGCGTAGGCCAGTTCCAATTCGGCGAGATCGTCGATGGTCATCCCGGCGAACAGGGCCGTGGCAAGGACGTCGATGCGTTTGTCGACGCCGTCTTCGCCGACGGCTTGGGCGCCGAGCAGCCGGCCGTTCTCGGGGGCGAACAAAATCTTCAGCGCCAGCGATTTGGCACCGGGGTAATAGCCCGCGTGCGAATTCGGGTGCAGGTGGATCGCTTCGTAGACGATGCCGTGCTTCTTCAACAGCGTTTCATTGGCCCCGGTGCAACCGGCGACGATATCGAACACGCGGACGATGGCGGTGCCGAGGGTGCCTTGGTACTGAGAATTCAGCCCGCAGATGTTGTCCGCGACGATGCGCCCTTGCCGGTTGGCCGGCCCGGCGAGCGCGATGGCGGCGGGGGTGAAGGTCGCGCCGTGCGTCACTTCGATGGCATCGCCCACGGCCCAGATATGCGGGTCGCTTGTCTGAAGTTGGGCATTCACCGTGATGCCGCCGGTGACGCCGATGTCCAACCCCGCTTCTTGGGCGAGCTTCGCATTCGGCTTCACGCCGATGCCGATGATGGTCACGTCGGCGGGGATGCGTTCGCCCGATCGCAGCATCGCCCCGCCGTCGCCGAACGCAGCGACCGGATCCGACAACCGGACCGCGACGCACTGCTTCTTCATCTCCGCGAGGACGTGCGCCGCCATCTCGGGATCGAGCGCGGTCAGCACTTGCGAATTCTTTTCGACGAGCGTGACGCCCAAGCCACGTCGGTGCAATTGCTCGGCGGCTTCCAAGCCGATGTAGCCACCGCCGAGGACGAGAGCCGTCCTCGCGTTCTTCGTGTGAATCCACGCGAGGATCGCATCGAGATCGGGGATCGTGCGGAGGGCGAATTGATTGGGTTGCCCGAAACCGGGAACGTCGGGGAACACCGTCGTGGCCCCCGTCGCGAGAATGAGCTCGTCGTATCGCTCCGTGCCCGCGGAGGTCGTGATGGTCTTGTCGACGGGCTGCACGCTCAGCACTTCGGTGTTGATGCGGACGTCGAGGTTGTAGACGGCGCGCAGCCGCTGTCGGGTCTGCCCCGTCAATTTGGCGCGATCTTCGATCTCGCCGCCGAGGTGATATGGCAATCCGCAGTTGGCGAACGAGACGTACTCGCCGCGTTCGAAGACGATGATCTCCGCGTGCTCATCGAGCCGGCGCAATCGGGTGGCAGCACTCATCCCCCCGGCCACGCCGCCGACGATCAGAATGCGTTTGGGTTGTGTCGGCATAAATGGTTCACCACGAAAAGCACGAACGACACGAAAAGGAACAGAAAAAGGATTGGCGTATCGACCCTTTTCGGAGGCGCTTCGGTAGGTCACGCTCTGCGTGACGCCCACATTACGCAGAGCGTGACCTACGGGATCGGCACATCACACACTATTCCACGAAGCGCTGGGAATCGTTATCAGTCCGTCGTTCAATCGATCTTTCTATTTCGTGCCATTCGTGCTTTTCGTGGTCACGATTTCTCCCTATCACCCTTCCAGATTGATATTCAACAACTCCGGCACCTTCTCCCGCAGCGTGTCAATCTCCTGATGGCTCTCGCCCAAGTACGCCAGCAATCGCAGGTCATCCCGGCTGACCGTGCCCCCGGACAACAGCCACGCCCGGACGCGCAGGAGTTTGTAGAGCTTCACCAACTTGCGGTCGCTGATGAAGATTTTGTATTCGCGGATCAGCACCTTCACGATGCGTTGATATTCGCGGAAGACATCGCTCGGGAAGAACAACTCGCGGTCGTTTTGTTCCTCGCCGCGGTTGTCGGTGGTTTTGCGGTTGAACAGGTGCGTGAGGTACCGGTTCGCCTTCAAAAAGTCATCGAGGCTCGCATGCCCTTCAACCCAAGGCTTTTGGTTCAACCCCTTGTGCGCTTCCCCTTGGAGGCCGTAGTCGATCAACTCTTGGAAATACTGATCCTGCACCGGCCGGCTGAGCACCTTGAGCACGAAGCGGTCCTTCAACGCGGCCAATTCCCCTTGCTCCGGAATCTCGTTGGTCGCCGCGAAGAGCACCCGCAGCGGCACCGGTTCGGGCACGCCGTCTTGGTAAAACTTCTTCTCGTTGATGATCGTGAGCAGGATGTTGAGAATGGCCGAGTTCGACTTGAAGATTTCGTCGAGGAACACGAGCTTCGCCGTCGGCAGTTTCCCTTCCTTACGACGGATATACTTTCCCTCGCGCAGCTCTTTGATGTCGATGGCGCCGATGATCTCCGACGGCTCCGTGAAGCGCGTCAGCATGTATTCGAAGTAGTCCCCTTCGCCGAGGCCGAGGGCGTCTTTGAACTTCAGGACCAGATCGGACTTGGCGGTCCCCGGCGGGCCGACGAGCAGCAGCGGCTCCTGCGCCACGGCCGCGACGACCATGAGATCGATGATCTCCTGCTTGTGGACGAAGAACCGGCTCAGCGACGTGCGGAATTTGTTCAGCCGCTTGCGGATGTCTTCGGCTTCGCCTTGGAGGTCGGTGAGAGACAGGTCGTCGGGTTTAGTCTTGGCGGGCATCATTGAAACCAGTGCGGAGTGCGGAGTGCGGAGTGCGGAGTCAAGAAGCGCCGGCGCGTTTTCATTCC
>JAYTBD010000750.1:0-7645 GCA_043737155.1 Fimbriiglobus sp.
GACAGGGAGGCGGTTGGCGACATGCTCGACGATTGGGCGCGGAGGCATTTGGCCACGGATGGGTCAGCAGACGCCGAACCAGGCGCTGCAGCCGACGGCGGGGCATGATTTGTTTCTGGGACTTCCAATCCTCCGGTGCCCCGCCGCTGGAGCCGACATGCCCGAGGAACATTTCAAGATCCGGGCCGACGAATTTCGTCCGTTGGCTCCGGATCGCGGGGGCTGCTACGCCACCGACCATATCACCGTCGAAGGCCGGCGGGTCGGCTATCTGTATCGGGAACTCCCGGAAGCGGCGTGGGATAGTGGCTGGCGTTTTTTCTCGGGCCTCGAGTCCGACGATTACGCCAACGACGCCGCCAATATTGCCATCTACGATGTCAACACCATCGCCAACTATGATCCGGAGGTCATCCCTCTGCTGGATGCCCCTCCCGGCTCGGCTTTCGCAAGGGATCGGTCGGGTCGTTTCGTTGAAGAGGCATTTTCACCACCGGAAGACTGACGCCGGACCTCGCACTGCCGCGGACCCCGCACCGCCGCGGTTGAACTCGGTGGTTCGGCGACCATGCTGAGGAAAGGGATACGCTGGTGGAAAGAGACTCCCGATGGCTCGCAAGAAGACCGCCGAGGCCGGGTCGGTGAAGCTCCTCTCGGGCGGCAACCCGCAGATCGCGGAGGGTTCCGGCGGCGCCCCCGTGCAGGCGTACATCGCGGCCATGCCGGGCTGGAAAAGCGACGTCGGGCGTCGCCTCGATTCGATCATCACCCGGACCGTTCCCGGTGTGCTCAAAGCCGTGAAGTGGAACTCGCCGATGTACGGCGTCGAAGATCGGGTCTGGTTCCTCGGCATCCATTGCTTCGCGAAGTATATCAAGGTGGCGTTCTTCCGCGGTACGTCGCTGAGTCCCGTACCCCCCGGCGAGTCCAAGCAGAAGGAAGTTCGCTACCTCGACATCCGCGAGGACGATCCGCTCGACGAAGTTCAGTTCGCCAATTGGGTGAAGCAAGCGAGCCAATTGCCCGGCGAACGGATGTGAGGGGGCGATCAAGGGAAGGTGACAAAGCGATGAAGAAGACACCCACCCCTCAAGTGCTCGCCGATTGGCGGGGCGAGACGCTCGCTCGGATCCGCATCCTCATTGAGCAGGCCGACCCCGAAG
This sequence comes from Fimbriiglobus sp., assembly GCA_043737155.1. GTDB lineage: Bacteria > Planctomycetota > Planctomycetia > Gemmatales > Gemmataceae > JALHQU01. The sequence continues at coordinate 1,164 of JAYTBD010000750.1, forward strand.
TGGTCGAGGAAGTGAAGTGGAAAAAGCTTTCCAATCCGGCGGGGGTTCCGGTGTGGTCGCACGCCGGAATCATTTGCACCGGTGAGACGTACAAGTCCACCGTGAAGTTGACTTTCGCCCAGGGGGCTTCGCTCCCGGACCCTTCGGGCCTCTTCAACTCCAGCCTCGAAGGCAATACCCGGCGGGCCATCGATTTCCACGAGGGCGACGCGATCGATGAAACGGCGCTGAAGGAGCTAATTCGCGCCGCCGTAGCATTCAACTGCGACCGTTGATCGAGCGCGGACGCAGTCTGTCCAGCCAATCCTGCGCATTCTCCATCTCGACTTGCGTCGACCGGACTCGCCCCCAACCCCTTGCCGGACATGGTCTGTCCGGCGACTGGAAAACGTATTCGGACCGGGGACATAGGTAACAATCGTTCGGGGACACGGGTGACACTTTCTCCTGCCGGTTGATCCCCTTTTGGAGGATCGGCGGACACTTCCTTCCAAGGCATGGCCCGCTCCGCTCGGGCGAGTTGCGGTCCTACAATCCCCCTACCAACCCACGTGTCACCCATGTCCCCGAACGGGTGTCACCCATGCCCCCGGTCTGAACACACGCGAGGGTGTGGGTGTTCACGCTGGACACGTTTGCGGCGGAATTCACTCCTGCGCCCCCCGCCTCCCACTTCGCCTATTCTTTTCCTCGGCACTCGACTACAAGGTGCCCCTCGCCGGCCCATCACGGAAGATGCGCCGGGCCGTTCGGCATCCCGATCCCCCGCAAGGATGCATCCATGCCCGTGTCCCGCCCGCCACTCGCGGTCTGCGCCGCCGTGCTGTTTTCGCTCCCGCTATTCGCCCAAACGCCGAGTCCCATTCCGAATGTCATCCGCGAGGCCAAGGCCCACTTGGCCGACGGGCACCCGCACGACGCCGTCGAACTTTTGGAGCGGCAACTCCAATTCGCTAACGGCGATAAGGAGTTCAACGCGACCCTCCGCGCCGCTTACACCGCCCAGTTGAAGGATACCCTCGCCCCGGCCGCGCAAGCGCGGGTCGAAGCGAAACTCGCGCTACTCGGTGAACCGCCGGTCGAAACGAAGCCGGCCGAGATCGTGCCGCCGCCCGTGTTCGGTCCGGCCCCGGAGAAACCCGCGACCACCGATTGGATCAAGCAGGCAACCAACGCTTTCAACCGCGCCCGATCCGACGAGCCGACCCAGTTTCTGACCGCGCGCGATCTGTTCAACCTCGCCTTCCGCAACAAAGTCGAGATGACGTCCGACCAAACCGCGGCGTGGGCGTACTGCCGATTGAAGGTCGCCGCGGACAAGCTGAACAAATCGACCGATGCCGTCGCGGCCGCGGAAGTGGTCGGGGAAGTGGAAGCCGCGCTGCAACAAGTGCCGAATCACGCCGCGCTCCAAGAAACCGGGCGCGAAGTGCTCGCCATCGCCAAGAAGCGAGCGGGCAATCGGCCGATCCCCAAAGTCGAAGCTGCTCAGACCGGCGGGAGTTTCATCGTCAAAGGCGCGACCGACCCGGCGCTCGGCGAGAAGTTGATGAAAGCCGCGGAAGCCAAGCGCGCCGCGATCTTCGCCCGCTGGTCCGGTCCGCCGGGCGGGGCTTGGACACCCGCCTGCGAATTGGTCGTGCACGCGGACGCCAACTCCTTCGAGCAAGCCACCAAGTTGCCCCCCGGTAGCACCGGCCGCGCCGATGTGAAGCTCCGCGAAGGCATCGCGGTCTCGCGCCGCATCGACCTCCGCGCCGACGACGCCACTCTCTTCGACGATGCGTTGCCGCGCGAGTTGACGACCGTCATCCTCGCCGATCTGTTCGCGAATCAAGCTCCGCCGAAGTGGGCCGAACTCGGCATGGCCGTGCTCGCCACGTCGGAAGTCGAAGTCGGCCGCTACTTGCGAACTCTGCCGCGCTGCGACCGCGACGGCGACTTGCCGACGGTCGAGAATTTGCTGAAAGCGACGGACATCCCGCTCAAGGGCATGACCGGGTTCTACGTCGAGAGCGTGTCGCTCGTCGATTTCCTCGTCCGCTGGCAGGGGGAGAAAACCTTCACCGCGTTCGTGCGCGACGGCCAGCGCTACGGCACCGAATCGGCGTTGAAGCGGCAGTACGGTGTCAAGGACTATCGCCAACTGGAAGATGCGTGGCGCGCCAACGTGCTCGAAGCGGCGAAGTGAGCGGGACGGCGGAACGCGGCGCCCGTAACCTAACGGGGCCGACGCCCGCCCCCGACCATCTTCCGGAGCCTGCCCCGTGCCGTCGAACCTCTCGACTACAACCCGCGTGCTCGTGGTGGCGGTCGCCGCCATCGGCTTCCTGTTCGACACTTACGAATTGCTGATGTTCCCCGTCATCGGCCGCGACGCGCTCGCCGAATTGCTCAAGGTGCCGGGTACCGATCCACTGGTGCGGCTCTGGACCGGCCGACTGCTTTGGATCGCCGCCCTCTGCGGCGGCGTCTTCGGCCTGCTCGGCGGCTGGCTCATCGATCGTCTCGGCCGCAAAACGATCATGGTCGCCAGCATTTTGGTTTACTCGCTCTCACCCGTCGCGGCGGCGTTCAGCACCGAACTCTGGCAACTGATCCTCTTCCGCTGCACGACCTTCGTCGGCGTCTGCGTCGAGCTCGTCGCCGCAGTAACGTGGCTGGCCGAGTTGTTCGAAGACAAGCGCACGCGCGAAAAGGTCATCGCGTGGAGCCTCGCCGCCGCGTCGCTCGGCGGTATCCTCGTGACGGAAGTATTCCTCCTGATCAAAGGGATCGCCAACGATTTGCCGGCCTTGCCCGTGCCCGATGGTTTCAACGCCCACGCCGCGTGGCGCTACACACTGCTGACGGGTTTGATCCCCGGCGCCCTGATCCTCGGCTTGCTGCCATTCGTGCCCGAATCGCAAGTGTGGAAGCGGAAGAAACTCGACGGCACTTTGAAACGGCCGAGCTTCGGCGAACTCTTCGCCCCGGCCCTGCGGCGCACCACCATCGCCACCACGATCCTCTCCGCGTGCGGCTACGCGGCGGCTTTCGGCGCGCTCCAGCTCACGCCGCCGCAGATCGTGCAGGGCGTGCCCGAGGTGACGGCCACCGCCGCCGACTACGACGCGAAGATCAAAGGGGCCACGACGCCGGCGGAGAAAAAGGACCTCGGCGAAGCGAAGGCCAAAGCGATGCAGGACTACGTCGGCGGCATCCAGCGCTGGCAGGAGATCGGCGGGTTGACGGGCCGCGTCCTGCTCGCCCTGCTCGTGCTCGTCGTCCCGAGCCGCTGGCTCATCCGCGGGTTCCTCATCCCCGGCATCCTGCTCTTCCCGCTGACGTACCTCGAAGTGGTGAAGCTGGATTACGCGATCTTCGCGGCCGCGATCTTCTTCTGCGGGCTGCTCACCGTCGCGCAGTTCAGCTTCCTCAGCGAGTTCTTGCCCAAGGTTTTCCCAATGCACCTCCGGGGCACCGGCGGCAGCTTCGCCACCAACGTCGGCGGTCGCATGATCGGCACGATGGCCGCGACGCTGAATACGGAGTTCCTGTCCAAGCTCTTCGCGGCCGAGTTCGACAAGCCGAACCCGCTCGACGTGGCCAAAGCCGCCGCGTTGATCGGCGGAGCGGTGTATTTGATCGCCTTCGCCGTGACGTTTCTGCTGCCGGCGCCGAAGGACGCGGAGGAAAGCTGATCCGGATTCGAATTCGGACGCCGTTGGGACCGAGCGATTTTTGATGCTCGCCGCATACGAAAAGGACTTCCGAAGTCGAAGCCGGACTTCGGAAGTCGGCGCAGCGACAGCCCTTCGACTCCGGGTGTTGCTGGTGACTGATCGCTGAAAGCTGTTTCGTTTCCCCGGTTTCAGATCGCACAGTCATCAGCGATCAGTCACGAGGATGACCGGATACCAACATCCGGCGGTACTCGCCCCCATCCCTTCGGGGGTGTACCTCTGGATTTTGGCACTCTCCATAGCTGGAACAAGCAAGGTTTTGCTGATCGCTCTTCGCCGATCGCTGAAAGCTGTTTCTTTTCCCAAGGTCTCGAATGGGACAGCCGTCAGCGATCAGCGATGAGCGATCAGCGAGGAAGACGGCTCGATGCCAAAATTCAGAGGCATACCCTCACTTCGGCTTGCGTTGGCCGGCGATTTTCTATCCACTACCGATCCACCGCTACTTTCGGGCAAGGAGGCTCGGCCATGCGTGCGCGGATATCGCTCGTCCCCCTCGCGGGAATTCTGCTCCTCGGCCCCGGCCTCGGCCAAGCGCCGATCGCCCCGGCGCCACTGCCGCCGACCGTGGCCCCCGCGCCGCCGGCGCTGCTGCCGCCGAGCGTGATCGGCCGACCCGCGGGATCGATCACCCCCGTGGCCGCGACCAAGTCGGCGATACCGATCGAGCGCTTCGAGAAGAACCCGCGCGCGTTCCCACCGGAGACCGTGCAGTGCCTCCAGAGCACGCGTACCGCCGCGGCGTGGCTGGCGCGGATGAACCAAGCCGACGGCCGCTTCCTCGGCGGACTCAACCCCGGGCTGGCCCGGCCGCTCGATGGGCTCAACGATTTGAACCAAGCCTATGCCTGCTGGGGCGTCTGCCGCGCGGCCAAGTTCACGGGCGACGACAAGCTCGGCGCGTGCGCGTCTCAAGCGGTGCTGAGCCTGTTGACGCTGACGAAGGCCGACGCCGATTGCCGGACGCCGATCGCGGAGTCGACCCGCTGCAACCGCGTCGCCTTGGCGTCGGTGCTCGTCCTCTGCATCCACGATCTCCCATCGCCCGATGCCAAGCTGTTGGCCGAGGGGGAGAAGCTCTGCGCGTTCTTGAAGAAGCAGCTCCGCGAGGACGGCTCGGTGCACTACACCGACGGCGCCGAAGCGGCGATCAAGACCGACCCCGACGGCGTGAACACTCACCCCGGCCTCTGCTTCCAAGCCTTGCTGGCGAGCGACCGCGCCAAGCCGGAGCAGTGGAAGCGCGACGCGCTGATCGCCGGGCTCAAGTACTATCGCGCGTGGTTCAAAGCCCACCCTTCGCCCGCGCTGGCCGGGTCGATGCTCCCCGCGGCGTGCGAGCAATACCTGCGGACGAAGACGGCGCCCGTGGCGGAATTCGCCTGCGAAATGGGCGACCACCTTTGCGCCTGCCAGTACACCGCGGGCGAATCCCGCGAGGCCCGCACCGTCGGTGGCTTCCGCGTCCCCGGCCAGACCGAGCCGACCTCGAACTGCGCGGCGTTCGCCGAAGCGCTGGCCTGCGCCACCGCGGTCGCGGCCCAAATCCCCGACGCCACCCGCCACGGCAAGTACCGCACCGCCTGCGTCGCCGCGCTCGGTTTCTCGCGCGGTTTGCAGTTCACCGAAGATTCGACGGCCCACTTCGAGAAGACCTTCCGCGCCCAGTTTCTGCTGGGTGGCGTTTGCACGTCGCACAGCGATGGGAACATCCGCGCGGACCAAACCGCGATGCTGGCGCTGGCCCAGATGCGCTTTTTGGAATGCGGCGCCGAGAAGGCGGAGTAGAATCCGGGATCGTCCGAGCCGCAAGCGATTGCGAAGACGGTGTTCACGCATCCGGTTCGGACGATCCGCTCCTTCAGGAACCCACCCGTGAATCCTTGGCTCTCCGCCTTTCTCCTCGCTTCCGCGTTCGCCCCCGAAGCCATTGCCCAATCGACCGCATTCGCCGAAATCCGCGTCGTCGATTCCGTCTCCGGTCGCGGCGTGCCGCTCGTCGAATTGGAGACGGTCCACGGGGTGAAGTTCGTCACCGACAACGCCGGCCGGATCGCGTTCCAAGAGCCGGGGTTGATGGGCCGCGAAGTCTTCTTCACCGTTCGCAGTCACGGCTACGAAGTCCCCAAAGACGGCTTCGGCGTCCGCGGCGTCCGCATCACCCCGACCGTCGGCAAACCGGTCGAAATCAAGATCGAACGCAAGATGATCGCCGAACGGTTGTGCCGGCTCACCGGAGAAGGACTGAACCGCGACACCGTGCTGCTCGGGCACAAACCGGCGCTCGTGGAGTCGGCCAATCCCGGCCGCGTGATGGGGCAGGACTCGATTCAAACGGTTATTTACAAAGGCAAGGTTTACTGGTTCTGGGGCGACACCCTGCGCTTGGATTACCCGCTCGGGCTGTTCCGCATGGCGGGGGCGACGACCGCCGTGCCCGACCCCAAAGATCCGAAGTCCGACCCGGCCGACGGCATCGCTTTCGAGTACTTCACGGACAAGAAGACCGGCTTCGCGCGCGCCATGATCCCGCTGCCCGAACGACCCGAGGGGGTCGTTTGGATCTCCGCAGTCTTCGTCGTGCCGGACGACAAGGGGATCGACAAACTCGTCGGCCATTACTCGCGCCGCAAAGGTCTGGACGGCGAATTCGAGCAGGGCATCACCGTCTTCAACGACGACAAGGCCATCTTCGAATCGGTGAAGCAATTGCCGCTGAAGGAGACGTGGCGCCGACCGAATGGGCACCCGATTCAC
>JAYTBD010000751.1:0-7635 GCA_043737155.1 Fimbriiglobus sp.
CGCGGCCCGCTCCTGCAGTTGCCGCCGGGCCTGCCGGCTCAGCCATTCGTTCTTGCTATAGATGGCCTTCACCAACTCCTCGTCGGCGAACTCCGCCACGTCGCCCTTCCACGGCTTGCAATCGCCGTACACCGTCCGGTAAATCCGGCCGTTGCTCGCGTCCACCGTGTCGTAGTTGTGACACTCGCCGGTGTCGCACCAGTCGCTCGTGTACAGGGCGCCCTCGGGGCCGACCTTCACGCAGATGCCGCGGTGCCACGGGTCGTTGGCGAACTGGAAGTCGGGCCGGCGGACGCCCTTCATGCCGGTCGCCGTGCGCTGGAGTCCGTCGTTGTTCAACCGGCTGCCGTGGATGTTGCAGGTGAAAAGGGTGTTCCGGTATTCCTTCGGGAAGTTTTCGCCGAGGTAGATGGCCGCGCCGCTGTGGGCGTGCCCGCCGCCGGCGTCGTCGTGCTCCTTCTTCAGCTTGCCTTCCTTGTCCGCGCGGCTGTCGGTCCAGGCCCCGCCGCCCCAGTGCTTGTAATCGACGGCGCTGGTCATGTGTCCGTAAACGTGCGGGTTGGGGTCGGTGCCGTACATGCGCTGGTAGTGCCCACCGGGGACGACGTGCCAGAGGTGATCGATCACGCAGTTCGTGATGAACATCTCGCCGTGTTCGTCGAAGTCGAGCCCGAACGGATTGGTCGTCCCATTGGCGACGACCTCGAATAACTTCTTGGTCGGGTGGAAGCGCCAGACACCGCAATCGAAGAAGGTGCGGTCCTTCTGCGCGGTGCCCGGCTTGCCGACATGCGACTTCGTCTGGATGCCGTTGCAGCCGTAGAGCCAGCCGTCCGGCCCCCAGATGAGCGAGTTGAAGATGTTGTGCTTGGCGTCTTTGATGTTCCAGCCGTCGAGCAGCACCTCCGGTTTGCCCGAGGGTTTGTCGTCCTTGATCGGCACGAAAATCAGGTTCGGACTCGAGCAGAGGTAAACGCCGCCGAAGCCGAGTTCGATGCCGGAGAGGTTCACGCCGTCGTCGATGACCACCGTCTTTTTGTCGTGCTTGCCATCGCCGTCGGTGTCTTCGAGGATCACGACGCGGTCCTTGCCGCCCTTGCCGTCCTGACTCCACTTGGGGTAGCTCAGGCATTCGACGACCCACATCCGACCGCGTGTGTCGAAGGTGAACGCGATCGGCTGGACGATGTCCGGCTCCCCGGCGAAGAGGGTGGTGGAGAAGCCCTTGGGCAGGGTGAACTTCGCCGCCGCTTCGGACGGGGGTACAGGCTTATCGACGGCGCGGACGGTCAGTGGAGTAAAGAGGAGCAACAACGGGAGGAGGCGGCGCATGGGGAGAGTCCCGAGAGTGCGGGCAGTGGGATAGGGTGGTATCATAATGCATGGCGGATGGAATTCCATCCGCAGAGCCAGAGAGAAGTACCATGCCTGCGGTAATGTCGCAAATGCTCACGGCGGAAGAATTCGGTCGGATGCCGAACCCGGTAGACGGTTCGAAGCAAGAACTCGTGAAAGGGGAGATCGAAGAAATGCCACCGCCGAAAGCTCGTCACGGGATGGTGCAAAGCGAGATCGCATGGCTGCTCAAGAACTTCGTCAAGCCGCGAAAGCTCGGGTGGGTGGTTACGGAGTCCGGAACGATCTTGGAACGGGACCCGGATACCGTACGCGGACCCGATGTCTCCTTTTACAGCATTTTCCGACAGCCCCAACCGCCGGAGGATTACTTTGAGATACCGCCCGATCTCGCGGTTGAAGTGCTATCGCCCGATGACCGCCGCAACAAAGTCCGAGCCAAGATCGCCGAGTACGTGACCAACGGCGTGCGGCTGGTCTGGCTGGTCGATCCCGAGGCGCGCACCGTCATGGTCTACAGCGGCAATACCCGCGGCGTGGAATACGTGGAGACCGACACTCTCGACGGCAGCGATGTCCTGCCCGGATTCACCTGCCCCGTGGTCGATTTATTCGGGTGAGTCACCCCTCCGTCTCCGACTTCCGCACTTGCAGCAGCGGCTTCGTCAGCAGCACCAGAATCCCCAGCGTCAAAATCGCCGCGCCCAAGAATAGCAGCGACGGCAAACGCCGGTTGTCGTGGTCCTTCTTCGGCGGCTTGCCCGCGGGGACGAGGTCGTAGTGGATCACGCCGTCGGTGTCGAACTTCGACACGTCCACCCGGCTGCCGATGGTCTTCGTCGAGATCGAGCCGTCCACTTCCAGCACTTCCTTCGCCTGTGCCGGATCGAACAAATGGGTCGTCACATCGGCGAGAGTGTCCGGTTTATCGGTCTCGATTTTCGCGCCGCCTTCGATGCGGCGACCGTCGTCGGTGCGGATTTCGAAATGGACCGGCCGGCCGTGGTTGAGGGTCAACTCGCGGAGTTCTCCGCTGCCGACGGTCTCCCGGTTCGAGATGGCCGGGGCGAAGCCGGTGACGTGAGCGAGGAGCACGGCGATTTTGAACAGCGCCGTCGCGCCGATGGCCCCGGTCACGTTCACGAAGTTGCTCGTGGCGATCATTTCCCCTTTGCTCGTCTTGGGCGCCTTGTGCTGGAGCAGCGTGAACAGCGGCACGATGTAGAAGCCGGTGAAGAAGCCGATGCCGATGATGCAAGCGATGAGGTACGACATCTCGCCGATGAACCAAGCGGCGCCAAGCAGCAAGACCATCATGCCCACGGCCCCGACGACGACGAGACGCAGCTCCACGCGCCGCCCCGAGAGCATCCCGGCGAGCGGGCTGCCGAGGCCGATGCCGAGGGCGACGGTACCGACGACGGCGCTCGTCTTCAGTTCGTCCCAGCGCGGATTCTGGCTTTCACCGAGCATGTAAACGGCGGCGCGCATGAAGGCGACGACGAACGTGAAGTAGGCGATGCCGAGCAGCGCCACCCGGAGCGGTCGGGTGCTCAGGAGCACGCGGATACTGGCGACGAGCGGGGCGTAAATGTACTTCGGGAAGGCTTTGGTCGGGTTCGACGCGGACATCTTGCGGATGAGGAAACTGGCGATGGCGCCGACGATCGCCAGCGCGAACAGGATGAAGCCGACGATCACCTCTTGGCCTTGGTACAGGTACGACAGCACGCCGCCCGAGACGGTGCCGAGGATCACGGCGAGAAACGAGAGCGACTCCAGGATGCCGTTGCCCTTGCTGAGTTGATGATGGGGCAAGATCTCGGGCATCACGCCGTACTTGGCGGGGACGAAGAAGCAGGAGTGCGTGCCCATGAGGAACACCGTCGCCAGCACGACGTACGGCCCGACTTCCGGATAGCCGTTGCGGCCGAGGTAGAAGCCGACGAGGGCGAGTGCGGTGATGCCCACCTCGGCGACCTTCCAAAAGACGAGGGCGTTGCGCTTGGAGTAGCGGTCCGCCAGCCAGCCCGCGACGGTGCCGAAGATGGCCCACGGGGCGTAGAAGAGGATCGGCATCAGACCGATGGCGTTCTCTTCGGTGAAGGCCTGCGTGTTGATGGCGAAGAACATCGCCGACGCGTGGATCGCTTGGTCGTTGAAGGCGGCGAGGAATTGGGCGACGAGCAGGCCGATGAACGTGCGCGACGTCAAACCCCCGGATTGGATCGAATGCGGATCGTGGGACATCGAAAGCGATCCTCGGGAGCGGCCGGCCGAAAGGAGAATGTAGTTGACGGTGCCGCGCCCGGCGATGCGGACGCAACTCGGCCAATACCTATAATGACCACGTCGGTCCCCACCTCCACTCTCCCGGAGTAACCCCCATGCCCAGTTTGTTCGAACGTATCGGCGGCGATGCGGCCGTCGATGCCGCGGTGGATCGCTTCTACCAGATCGTACTCGCCGATGAGCGCATCAAGCATTTCTTCGATGGCGCCGACCTCGCCCGGTTGAATCAACACCAGCGACTCTTCCTCAAGTACGCCTTCGGCGGTCTGTCGAATTTCCCCGGTCGCGCCATGCGGACGGCCCACGAACGGCTCGTCCGCGACATGGGCTTGAGCGATGTCCACTTCGACGCCGTGCTGGAAGACTTAGCCCATGCGTTGCGCGATCTCGGCGTGGCCGAAGACATGATCGCCGAAGTCGCGGCCGTCGCCGAAACCACCCGCAACGACGTGCTCAACCGCGGCATCTGATCCCACCGCCCTCCCATTCTTGGAGCTTCTCCCCGATGATCCGACTCGCATCCGTGCTCGTCTTTGCCTTGACCGTGCCCGCCTTCGCCCAAGAAGCTCCGCCCAAAGGCGAGATGCTGAACTTCGATTTCGCCGAGAGCAAAATCTTCCCCGGTACCTCGCGCAACGTGAAGGTGTACGTGCCCAAGCAGTACGATGGCAAAACGCCCGCGTGCCTGTGGGTCTGCCAAGACGGCGTGCAGTACAAGGCCCCGGACGTGTTCGACAAATTGATCGCCGACAAGGAGATGCCGGTCACCATCGGCGTCTTCGTGACGCCGGGCATCGTGAAGGCCGCGGGCAAAGATGCGTTGCCGCGCTTCAACCGCAGCTTGGAATACGACGGCCTCGGCGACGCCTACGCCCGCTTCCTCATCGAAGAGCTTTTGCCGGCCGTCGAGAAGCTGAAGTCGACCGACGGCCGCGAGATCAAACTGAGCAAGAACCCGGACGACCGGGCCATCGCGGGAGCCAGCAGCGGAGCGATCGCCGCATTCACCGCGGCATGGGAGCGGCCCGATTCGTTCCGGCGCGTGTTCAGCGCCATCGGCACCTACGTCGGCCTGCGCGGCGGCAACAACTACCCGACGCTCATCCGCAAGTACGAACCCAAACCCCTACGCGTGTTCCTCGAAGACGGCGAAGCCGACCTCAACATCTACGGCGGCGATTGGTGGATGGCCAACCAAGAGATGCAGCGCTCGCTCAAGTTCGCCGGATACGAGCACGATTTTAAATGGGGCAAGGGCGGCCACAACGGCACCCATGCCACGGAGATCTTTCCCGAGGCGATGAAGTGGTTGTGGAAGGGCCACGGCACGCCGATCAAGGCCGGGGCGGGGTCGACGCAATTGCAAGCGGTGTTGAAGCCGGGCGAAGGTTGGACTCTCGTCGGCGAGGGGTACAAGTTCACCGAAGGGCCGATCGCCAACGTTAAGGGCGAAGTCTTCTTCAACGACGTGCCGGAAGCGAAGACGTTCAAAGTCGACCTCGACGGCAAAGTGGCGCTGTGGGCCGAGGACAATGGCAAAGCATCCGGCTTCGCCTTCGGCCCCGACGGCGGCTTCTACGGCGTCGGCGGCGGAATGGATGCGCTCGTGAAGTACGACAGCCCACTCAAGAAAACCACCGTCGCCGAAGGGGTCAAAGGCAATGACTTGGTCGCCCTGAACAACGGGACCTTCTACGTCACCGCGCCGAGCGCCACCAAGAACGAAATCTTGTTCGTCAACGCGAAGGGCGAGAAGTCGGTCGTGGACACCGGCATCAAGTACCCCAACGGCATCACGGTATCGCCGGACCAGACGCTGCTCTACGTCGCCGAAAGCCGGACGCACTGGGTCTGGAGCTACCAGATTCAACCCGACGGCAAACTGGCGCACAAGCAGAAGTACTACCACCTGCACGTCCACGACACCCGCGACGAAGCCGGGGCCGACGGTTTGAAGTGCGACACCGACGGCCGGCTGTACGTGGCGACCAACCTCGGCGTGCAGTTCTGCGATCAGGCGGGGCGCGTCAACGGGATCATCCCGACGCCCAACGGCAAATGCGCCAACCTCTGCTTCGGCGGCGAGAAGTTCGATGTGTTGTACGCCACCTGCGGGGACAAGGTCTACGCACGCAAGGTCAAGGTGACCGGGTACAATACCTTCGACAAGACGATCAAGCCGAAGGCCCCGAACTTGTGATGGGAGGATTGGCCATGACGACGGTTCTCGATGCTCCGCGGATGCGGCGGAAGTCGCAGCGGTTGCTGACGGTGGAGGATTTCGCGGCGCTGCTCGAACGGCTGCCGAGTGGCCAAGGCAAGTACGAACTCGATCGCGGGGAACTCGTCGTTATGGCACCACCCGGAGACTGGCACGCGGACCAGCAATCGAACGTCCTCCGATTCTTCCACCGGGTACAAGAAGCGGGGGGAGGGCGAGCCAAGGGCGAAGGGATGATCGTGCTGAACCGCGAGCCCGCGCTGCTGTTGGCTCCGGACGTGTACTTCCTCACTCCGGATCAACTGCCGAACAAACGCTCGCGCGAAGGCTATTGCGAAACCATCCCCAAGATCGTCGTCGAGATCCGCAGCAAGAACGATTCGGTCCGCGAAGTGACCGAGAAACTCGGCGACTACCTCGCGGCCGGGGTCGTGGAGGCGTGGCTCGTCGATCCGTTCCGGCAGGTCGTGGAAATCCACACATCGGACGGCGTCCGCAGCTTCGGGACGACTGACACCGTATTGTCAGCGGTACTGCCGAGCTTCGCGGCGCCCGTCACCGAATTGATCGCGGAGTGACTAGATGTCGCGCTCCCCCTTCAAGAATCCGCCCTTCAACCCGGCGACGGTCATCAGCATCTGCCGGCGCACGGAGGGGATCTTCGGCAGCAGCGGCAGGAAGCGGTCCCGGCCCCAGCCGAGGATCGGCCAGTCGGATTGAAAGAACGGCGAGAGCAGAAACGTGACCGCCGAGTAGTAGCGCTGGTAAGCGCGCTGACGTTTCTCGAACAGACGAAACGCCTCCAGCGGCGTCGCCGCTTCCGCGATCGCCCCGGCCAGCATCCAAGCATCGACCATGGCGAGGTTGATCCCCTGCCCGAGGTGTGGACTCATGGCGTGGGCCGCGTCGCCGATGAAAATGGCGTGGCGGTCGAAGCGGCGGGCCATCCAGTTGTGCTGGTAGGTCGTGAACAGCAGTTGGTCGAAGTCCGTGAGATGGTCGGTGCAACTCTGCGCTTGCGGGCAGAAGCGACCGATCTCGTTTTTCAACGCGGCGATGCCGCGCGCACGGATCGCGGGGTACTCGGCCTTGGGGATGCCCCAATACAGCGTGGTCAGCCCGTCGCCCATCGGCACCAGCCCGCACAGGTATTTGGTCCCCTTCACGACTTGGAAGAGTTCGCCGCGGACGGGCGTGCCCGGCGTGATCGCCCAGAGTGTCCCGTGGCCGTAATTCCACGAGCATTGGCGCCGGCCGAGGACGGAACGCAATCGGGAGCGGGCGCCGTCGCCGCAGACCATGAAGTCGAACGGGCCGTGGATAGCGCCGAGGGTATCGATGAGTCCGACGCATCCGTCGGTCAGCTTGGTTCGCCCGGCGATCTCGACCCCGAGCACCACTTCGACCGGCACCGATTCGACCAGTCGCTTCAACGACTCGAATAGCACGCCGCGGTGGAGGCCATATGCCCGGCATCCTACGGCGTAGAGCCCGTATCGATTGCGGACGAGATCGCGCCCGCCGACGTGGACCGCGTGGAGTTCGTCGATGGGAGCCGCGTGCGAAAGGACTTGATCGAGCACGCCGAGGTGCCGGAGAACCGCCTGCCCGGACATTTGCAACAGGATGCCGGCGCCGACTGCACCGACGATCGGCGCCCGTTCGAAGAGGGTGACCGCGTGCCCGGCCTTCGCCAAGAGATAGGCCGAAGTCGCCCCCGCCATGCCGAAGCCGACGACTGCGATGCGGTAGGTGCGGTTTGGCAA
>JAYTBD010000752.1:0-7631 GCA_043737155.1 Fimbriiglobus sp.
GCCAGCACGTCGCCGCGCGACTTTTTCGAACCGAGCCAACGCGGGAGCCAATCGAAGAAGTCGCCGCGACCGAACGAGAGGATGAACATGAACATCACACCGATGACGATGACCGACATGAAGATCTTCTGATTTCGGCGGAAGATGTCGAATGGACTGAAAGCCATGGTACTGTCTCGGGTTACGGCGTGCGACGCGGATCAATCTGGACCGACAGGGCTTGACACTTTCACCGGCGACGTACTAATTCGTGTTGTGGTCGCCAATGTCCTCGGCGGTTCGATTCTAGGAATTCCGCGGGTTGCAACAACCGCAAACAGAGGTTTCCCACGGTGCCAGCCAGCAAGAAGCTACCCGACGATTCGACGGTTCCCAAGCCGAAGAAAGCTCCCGCCCGGAAGGCGAAGCCCAAAGCCGCCCGTGTCGAGCAAACGGGGGTCGAACCACTGGAGGCGCAGGCGAAGCGCGGTCGCAAGACCCCCGTGGCCGACGCCGGTCCCGCCACGGGGCGGAGCTACGATCTCGTGATCGTCGAGTCACCGGCGAAGGCGAAGACGATCAACAAATACCTCGGGCCGGGCTACAAGGTCTTGGCCAGCGTCGGCCATATCCGCGACCTCGCTACGGGGAAGGACCGCAAGATCAAAGAGGAAGTGTCCGGCATCCAGATTAGTAATGGGTGGAAGCTGCGCTACACGGTCGACCAAGTGCAGAAGGGCAAAGTGAAGCGCGGCCGGAGCAAGCGCGAAATCCTCGACGAACTCGCGGCCGCGGCCAAGCACGCCAACCGGGTGCTGCTGGCGAGCGACCCCGACCGAGAAGGCGAGTCGATCGCGTGGCACCTCGCCGACGAATTGCAACTCGATCCGGCGCGGACGTTCCGGATCCGCTTCAACGAGATCACCAAGGCGGCCATCCACCAAGCGGTCGCGGAGGCGGGGCAGATCGACATGCTGCGCGTCAAGTCGCAAGAAGCGCGGCGGGCCATGGACCGCGTCGTCGGGTTCCCGCTGTCGAACCTGCTCGGGAAGAAAGTCGCCGCGGGGCTGAGCGCCGGCCGCGTGCAATCGGTGGCGGTGAAGTTGATCGTCGACCGCGAGTTGGAAATCGAAGCGTTCCGCACCGACGAGTTCTGGAAGATCACGGCGTTGCTCGCCCCGCAAAACGCCGGCATCCGCTACACCGCGAACCCGGCCACGGCCAAGATCTTCGCCAAGAAGAAAGGGAAGGACGCCGACGCCGAAGCGGCCGATGCCCCGGTCGAAGACACGGAAGCCCCGAATGTCGAAGGGGAAGCCCCGGCCAAGCCGGTGGAGTTCAAAGTCGGTCTGCCGGTGCCGCCGAAAGGGTCGTTCCTCGCCGAGTTGGCCAAGTGGAACGGCGCCGATCCGGTGATGACCAACGAGGCCCAAACCGACGCCATCGCCGACGTGTTGCGAACGGCGCAGTACATCGTCACCAAAGTCGAGCAAAAGGAGCGCCAAGAGCGGCCGCAACCGCCATTCACGACTTCGACCTTGCAGCAGCAGTCCAATATTCGTTTACGTTTCACCACCAAACGCACGATGGACGCGGCCCAGCGCCTCTATCAAGGGGTGGAACTCGGCAAAGAGGGCACGGTCGCGCTCATCACCTACATGCGGACCGACAGCACCCGCGTCGGGCCGGATGCGCTCAAAGCCGTCAGGGAGCACATTCAAAACGAGTTCGGCGCCCGCTACTGTCCGGAGAAGCCCAACGCCTATGCCTCGGGTAAAGGCGCCCAGGAAGCCCACGAGTGCGTACGGCCCACGGACGTCGCCATGACCCCGCAGAAGGCCGCGCAACTCGGCTTGGGCGAAGACAACTTGAAGGTCTACACGCTGATCTGGAATCGCTTCGTCGCCAGTCAGATGGCCGCTGCGATCTTCAGCATCACCGCCGTGGAGATCACCGCCGGGGCCGGGCTGTTCCGCACCAACGGGCGAATCGAAAAGTTCGAAGGGTATCGCAAAGTGATGAGCCCGGCGAAGTCCGAAGATGTTTTGCTGCCACCCCTCGCGGAGAAGCAACAGCTCGACAAACTCGATCTCACCGAGACGCAGCATTTCACCCAGCCGCCGCCGCGCTACAACGAAGCGTCGCTGGTGAAAGCCCTCGAAAAAGAGGGCATCGGCCGGCCGTCCACCTATTCGAGCATCATCGAAACCGTGCAGGCCCGCGGCTACGTCGAACAGAAGGAGCGCCGCTTCTACGCCACGCAGATCGGCAAGGTCGTGACCAAGCTGCTCGTCGAGCACTTCCCGAAGATCATGGACATGAAGTTCACGAGCCACTTCGAGGAAGAACTCGACGATATCGAGAGCGGGAAATTCCAGTACGCCGACGTGCTCGACGAGTTCTGGAAGCCGTTCTCGGAATCGCTGATCAAGGCCGAGACCGACATGCCCGCGCAGCGCGGCATCGAAATCGGCGAAGCCTGCCCGAAGTGCGGTAAGCCGCTCGTCGCCATGTTCAGCCGCAAGTCGGGGAATAAGTTCATCGGCTGTTCCGGCTGGAAGGATCCGGAGAACCCGTGCCTCTATAAACGGAGCGAAGACGGCACCGAGAGCGCCGGCCCCGAGATCACCAACACGGTCTGCCCCGCCTGCGGCAAGTTCATGATCAAGAAGGACGGTCGCTTCGGCGTCTTCTTCACCTGCGAAGGAGCGCCCGCCTGCCCGACGATCATGAACTTGGGCGCCGATGGCAAACCGGTCGTGAGCACGCTGCCCAGCCCCGTGCCGTGCCCCAAGTGCGGCAAACAACTCCTGCTGAAATTGAGCAAGTCCGGCAATCGCTATGTGACGTGCAGCGATACGAAGAAGTGCAAATTCACCTGCGACGCCGATGACACCGGCCGGCCCAAGCCGCCTCCGGAAACGGGCGTGATGTGCGATAAATGCGGCGCACCGATGACGATCCGCAGCACCTTCCGCGGACCGTTTTTGGCGTGCACGGCCTACCCGAAGTGCCGCAATGCGAAGTCGATCAACGCCGAGATGAAGGAGAAGCTCAAGGACATCTTGCCGGCGCCGAAGCCGAAAGTCGCCAAGGCCCCGGTGCCGGAGATCGAAGTGAAGGAAGCGTGTCCGACTTGCGGCGCCGGGATGAAGCTGCGCCAGTACATGGGCAAGTATTTCTTGGGCTGCAACAACTATCCCGACTGCCGCGGCAGTCGTCAGCTGAGCGCGGAGCAAATGAGTCAGATGCAAGCGCCGCAGGTGCCGGTCGAGGCGTAGTTCTCCGCTTCGACCCGCAGCAGGGGCATCCGCCACGTATTTATGCGGCTTTGGGTCCCCGTTGTGATGTCCGAGGTAGTCGGCGATGGCCCGTTCGAGCGCCGGCGCGGCGAATCGCCGACCCGCCACGACTTTGCGAAACCCGATCCCCAATCGCCGGGCCGGTGCTACAATTGCTAGGTTCCATTCCCAGGCCCGATTCCGGTACCGATGGCCCACGACCGCACCACCGCCGACGCCCAAGCGCTGTTCGACCGCGGGCATGTGAGCTTGCAATCGGGGGATTTCCCCGAGGCCGTCGAATGCTTCACCCGGGCCATCCGGCTGAAGCCGAACATCGCGGCCGGGTACCGCTTCCGGGCGCTCGCCTACCTCGAACTCGGCCAGCGCATCGACGCGCTCAACGACCTCGACCAAGCCATCCGCATCCGCTCCGACGACCCGATGCTGTATGCCGACCGTGCGAGGGTACTCTACCGGCAGCGTTCGTTCGCCGCGGCCATCGCCGATTGCGACCGGGCGCTGAACCTCGATCCGGGACTTGCCCCGTTGCACGGGCTGCGCGGGGAATGCCACGCGGCCAACGGCGAGACGCAGAAAGCCTTCGGCGATTTCGCCATCGCCATGGAGCAAGATCCGCAGAACTTGGCCGACTACCTGATCGCCCGTGCTGAACTTCATTTGGAACTCGAAGACTTCGATTCGGCGCTCGCCGACGCGGATTTGGCCGTGGATCGCAACCCCGAGAGTTCGACCGCCCGCCAAACGCGCGGGATGATCCACCGGGCGCTCGACAACGAGGCCGAGGCCGAGGACGACTTTACCCAGACGTTGAAGCTCGACCCGGACCGGGTGCTCGCCCAACTCGCGCGGGCCACGGTGCGGCTCGGGTTGAAGCGGTACCCCGAGGCGCTCGCCGATTGCGATGCGGTCATCCGCGCGCTGCCGAACTTGCCCAAGGGCTTCGAGATCCGCGGCATGGCCCGCAAGTTTTCGGGGGACACCGCCGGGGCGCTCGCGGATTACAACGAGGCGATCCGACTGAACCCGGGCAGCTTGCTGGCGTACAACCTGCGGGCGGGCATTCACTACCAGCAGCAGCAATACAACAAGGCGATCCAAGATCACCTCGAAGCGCTGAAGCGGGACCCGAAGAGCGCGGGGACGTTCAACCAACTCGGCTGGATCTGGGCGACGGCGCCCGACCCGGACATCCGCAATGGGACGCGGGCCAAAGAGTGTGCGACACGGGCCTGCGAGCTGACGGAATGGCAGGAGGCCGGGTACTTGGACACCCTCGCGGCGGCCTGCGCCGAACTCGGCGACTACGAAGACGCGGCGAAGTGGATGGAGAAAGCGATCGCGCTGGCGCCCGAGCACGAAGACGATTACCGCACGCGGCTCGAGCTGTACGAAAACGATAAACCCTACCGCGGCAACTCCGCGTTGAACCCGCGACCGTGATACCGCCATGCTCACGCCGACGGCCCAAGCCCAGGAACTCTTCCGCCGCGGGCAGACCTACGCCCGCCGGGACGAGTACGCCCGCGCCGTGGAAGCCTTCACCGGCGCGCTCGATCTGACGCCCGACGACGCGGGGTTGCACTTCGCCCGTGGCAACGCCCACATCGCGCTGCATCAATTGGGGCACGCCCTCGAGGACTTCACCGGGGCGATCCGCTGCGCGCCCGACTTCGCGGACGCCTGGCACAACCGGGCGACGACCCACGCCGAGCGCGGCGAGTTCGTCGATGCGGTCTTCGATTACACCGAGGCGATCCGGCTGTCGCCGCTCGACCCGGACCCGCTCGTCGGCCGCGGCGTGGCCCTGCTGAAACTGGCCAAGCACGACGAAGCGATCACGGACTTCGATGCGGCGCTGGCGCTCGCTCCACTATCGGGGCGGGCGATGTTCCAACGCGGCCTGGGCCGGGCGGCGCAAGGCAAGCACGCCGACGCGATTGAAGACTTCGACCGGGCCTTGGAGATCAACCCCCGGCAGGGGCGGGTCTACTTGGCGCGGGCGGTGTCGCAGGAAGCGCTCGACGCCCGCGGAGCGGCGCTGCTCGACTTGACCACGGCGCTGCGGGTGAACCCGAAGCTGATCGAAGCCTACCCGCAGCGGGCGCGGCTCCACTTCGAATTGCAGAAGTGGCAGAACGCCCGCGACGACTACTCCGCGGTGCTGCGCGGCGATCCGAAGAACGCGGCCGCGCTCAGCCACCGGGCCATCGCCTCGGCCGAGCTGGGCCTGTTCGCCGAAGCGACCGAGGACTTGAGCGCCGTCATCGCGTTGAATCCCGCCGACCCCGAAGGGTACTTCAACCGCGGCTTGGTGCTCGTCCGCCAAAAGCTTTGGGAACTGGCGGTCGAGGACTTCACACGGGTGATCAGACTCGCGCCCGACGATGCCGCGGCCCACCTGCAGCGCGGGCACGCGTCGGTGGAACTGCTCGATCCCGAACGGGCGATCGCCGACTTCACCCGCGCGATCGAATTGGAACCGGACGCACCGCGCGGTTACATCGCGAGGGCCACGGTCCGGTTGAACGCGGGCGGGGCGATCACCGCCCGACCCGATGCGATCCGGGCGGTCGAACTCGATCCCCAACGGGCCGGACCGCGATTCTTGAATGGGCAGATCGATTACGAAGTGGGCGACGTCGCCGAAGCGGTCGGCCACTTCGAGCGGGCCATCGAACTCGATGGGAACCACCTGCCCGCGCTCAACCTGCTGGCGTGGATCCTCGCCACGACGACGACCCGGTTCCGCAACCCGGAGCGGTCGCTGGAATTGGCCGAGCGCGTCGCCGAGATCGCGGGGCACTCGCAGCCGGGTTACCTCGACACGCTCGCAGCGGCCAACGCCGCCATGGGGCGTTACTCCACGGCCGTCGAATGGCAGCGGACCGCGCTGGAGCTGGTGCCGTTCGAGGACCGCGGCGAGTACGTCGAGCGGCTGCAACTGTACGAGGCGGGCATGCCGTTCCACGAGTTGCAAAAGGGCGAGCCGCCGGGGACGAACATCATTGCACACCCCGCCCCGAGGCTGCCGACATGAACCGCGACGCTTGGGACGACGACCGCATCGGCGTGCCGACGCTCGGCGTCCGCCCCGCCGAAGCCCCGCAGCGTGCGCCGGAGTTCTTGCTCTCCGATGACGAAGAACCGGCGCTCCGCTTCGGCGAGACCGACTTAGGACGACCGCCGCAGATGCCGTCGCACGTGGCCCCGCTCACGGATGAGGATCGTCGACGATTGCGGGAAGGGGAAGAGCAGCAGGCGCTGCGCGACCTCGCCGAGGCCGAGGAACTGATGGCCTCCGATCCGGCGCTTCGGTGGTTCGGCTGGTTCGCCCACCCGCTCGCGGCCGCGTTCCTGCTCGGCTCGGCCGGTGCGCTCGGGCTGTTCCTCTACTCGCAAACGCTGAGCATCTTGGCGAACCTCGCGACCCAACCCGAGTGGGCGCAGTACGCCGGCTATGCGGGGTTGGCTCTCTGCGGCGGGGCGGTTCTGATGGCGATGTTACGCTTGATGATCGTTTACGTGAAGCTCCGGCGGAACCGACAACTGCGGATCGCCGGGCTCGAAGAGTTGCACCAACGCACGCGGCTTCGATGGCTCGCCCATGCGAAGGCGGTTCAAGCGCGGGATCTGCTTTCGCGCTACCTCCGCGAGTTCCCCCTGCAAACTCTGAAGCAGCGCAAGCATCTGCTCGGCATCGGCTTCACCGACGACAGCTTGACCGAACTGAACAAAGTGAGCGCGGAGCTGCTCGACCCCGCCCGGTTCAGCAGTACGCCGGAGTGGTTCGAACGGTTCCGCACCGGCTACCAAACCCAACTCGACAGCGCCGCCGAGGCCCGCGTGAAGTACTGGGCACGGCGCTCCGGGCTGACGACGGCCGTGTCGCCGAACGGATTGATCGACAGCGCCGCCTCGCTCTACTTCGGCTTCGCGATGCTCACCGACCTGTGCCGGATTTACAACCTCCGCGCGGGTCGCACGGGCACGGCGGTGCTACTCGGGCGGGTCTTCTTCAACTCGTACTTGGCGGGCCAGTTGAACGAATGGGAGAAGCTGACCGAGGAGCAACTGAACCAGTTGATGTCGGCCGGCGGGCCGCTGTACGAACTCACCGCATCGCGGGTCTTTTCGAAGGCCGGGGCCAAGGTGACCAGTGGGATCTTGAACTACTACTTGCTCAATCGGCTCGGCCGCTTCGCCTGCCGGTTGTTACGACCGGTGGCGTGAAATCCGGGATGGGGAAAATCGGAGCCAGAGCCAGCGAGGCTCGGCAGCAAAGCCCGCGCTGGGCTCGATCGTTGCGCAACGCATAAACGGGCAAATCGATGCGGACGGAACTGCCGA
>JAYTBD010000753.1:0-7623 GCA_043737155.1 Fimbriiglobus sp.
TTTGAGCAGCGATTGGCCGTCGAGGAGCACTTGGGGCATCTTGGTGCCGGGGGCCATGCGCTGCGGTTGGTGCATCCAGCGGACGTACCAGTCGTAGCGAACGCGTTTGTTCGTCGTCGCCAAGTCGGGCCCGCGCGTCCCGCCGCCCGGCATCCCGGAGATGTCGTGGCACGAGATGCAGCCGTGCCCAGCTTTGCCGGCGAGGGTACGGCCATTGGTCAACCTGTCCTCGGTGAACTCGGCTTTGCCCACCGCGTCATCGGTGATCGAACCTTCGAGCGCAGGCAGAGCCTCGGGTAAGTGGCCGACGCAGTCCTTGCCGTACTGGGGCATGCGCAGGGTCATCCATGGCCGGGCGCGGCCGCCGGCGAGCAGGACTTCCTTCAACCAACTCGTGCGCGTCTTGTGGCCGACTCCGGTGAGCCGTGGCGGTTGGATGTCGTCGGCATTCTCGGCTTTCTCCAGCGACTTCATCTTCAGCGCGAGGCCTTCGTCGATGCTCCCTTCGCCGTCGCGGTTGTGGCAGTTCAAACAGTTGAAGCGTTTGATCGAAGTCCGCGCCGCGTGGATCGGCGACGGTGCCCCGGCGCCGGTGAGACCGCCCTTGAGGAATGCCGTGAGCGCTTCTCGCTGATCTTGGTCGAAGCCGAATTTCGGCGTAGTCGATGGTATTTCAGTGCCGGCAATGCAGCCCTTCTCGGGGGTCTTGGCGATGCTCGCCAGCTTCAAACCGACATTATCTTTCACGGGCAGTGCCGTGCCGCCGGGTTTGACCTCATGGCAATTGACGCAGCCCTTGCTCGTCAGCAGCCACTTCCCGGCTTCCTTCCACGCTTCGGGTCGTTTCAGCTTCGCGAGCTTCGCATTCGTCTCTTTATCCACGAGAGACGCCGGGTCATCTTTCGGTTCGGCGGGCAGCGCCGGGTTGATCTTGTCATCGGTGACGCGGCACAGGAACCGGGCGATGTCGGTCGCCTCCGCGGCGGAGAGCGCCATGTTCGGCATCCGGCCATGGGCGTTGGTCGATAGCGGATCGTAGAGGTACTTGGCGAGCGGCTCGGGCCGGGTCTTGCTTCCGATGTGGCCGAGGGTGTAATAGCTCTGCGGGCCGGACTGGGTGCCGAGGCCGTAGATGCTGTCCTCGGGCTTCGGCGCGTCCTTGGGGTCGTCTTCGTCGTTCACTTTCTTCACGGGCGGAGCGGTGAGTTGATCGCCGTGGCACGTCGCGCATCCGGCCGTGATGTAGAGCTTGCCGCCGCGCTCGATGCTCTCGCGCTCGGGCTTCGGCAGCACCGTCGGTGGTCGATACTCCGGCAGCGAACCGCCGAGGCTCGCGAGGTACGCTGTGACCGCGTAGCGCTGGCCGGCGCCGACGTCGTCATCCGAAAACATCTTGGGCATCGTGGTCTGGGGCCGATGGGCTTTGGGATCCTTCAACCACGCGTTGATCCAACCGGGGTAAGCCCGCTTGCCGATCTCGGTGAGGCTCGGCCCCTTGCGGTCCACAAGAGTCTTCGCCATGGCATCATTTTTTTCCGCCGCGTGGCATTTGATGCAGGCCATTTCTTCGAAGAGGAACCGACCGTGCTCCTTCTTCAAATCGGCCGCGTATTCGACGGGGCGCTGTTTCAATGTGTGGCCGAAGAAAAAGTACGGGATCGGTTCGCGCACGAAGCCGGGGCCTTGCCAATGCAGTTCTACGCGTGCCCCTTTGGATGTGCGGAGCAATTGGACTTCGAACAATTGAATGCCGGGCTTCAATTCGATGTCTTTGCCGACGAGCGGCTGTGCCGCGATACCGTGGACATCGCCGCCGAGGACATCGATGCCGTCGATGCGGACGGTCAATTTGCCGAGGAGGGCCGTGTCGAACTTGTATTTCCCCGCCGTGATGATCTGGATGTAGCCGGTCCACGTGTACGCCGCTTCGCCGCCGTTCGCTTGCGGATGCACCGCTTCGCCCGGTGCCAGCGTCAAGCCGACGATCGGTTCGAGCCGGGTGGTGCGGACGGCATTCGCATCCTGCGCCGCGAAGAGGAGGCCGGGTTTGAGGTCGGCCCGTTTCACCGGTTGCGCGAATAGCGGGGTCGATGCCATCAACAATAGGGGAACGCAGTAAGAGAGGCGGGACATGCGGCACTCCGGCGGGGGATCGACCAGTGGATTATCCCGATTCGCAGGAGGGGTGCAAGGTCGGTAGGGGATTGGATGCGCCTTTATATTTTGGCACTCTCCGAAACTCGTGTCGGCGTGGTCTTGCTGATATCGGGCCGCTGAGTGCCGAGGACTATCCCGGTTTCGAATGGGACAGTCGTCAGCGATCAGGTAACAGCAATCAGCCAAGGAAGACGGGCAAATGCCAAAACCTATTGGTGCACCTCATCGACTCGGGAACCGCTCCAATCGCATGTCTATTCCGGCGATTCCGGGTTGGCCCCTCTCCGCCGCCGGTACAAGATCGAGGAGAGCAACGATAACCCGATCAAAGATACGCCCACGAGGCCGGTGACGATTTGGGGCACCTCCACGCGCACGCTGACGAGCATGATCACCGCCAAGGCCCCGATCCCCCAGTGGGCGCCGTGTTCCAGATAGCGGTATTCTTCCAGCGTGCCCTTCCGGACCAAATGGACGGTCAGCGAACGGACGAAGAAAGCGCCGATCGCCAGCCCGATCATGATGATCACCACGTCGGTGGTGATGGCGAAGGCGCCGATCACGCCGTCCAACGAGAAGCTGGCGTCCAGCACTTCCAAGTACAAAAACCCCGCCGCGCCCGAACGGGTCGCCATCCCGATGGCGGCGTCCGGTTCGCCGCACAGCCCGGCGAGCCCTTTGACGGCGATGAATGTGGCGACCCCGGAAACCCCGGCGATCATCGCGGTGAGCCGTTCGGATTCGGGGAGGGCGAGCTGGATGAGCAGCAAGACCGCGAGCGCGACCGCGACCTCGACCGAGGCGATCCGCCCGAGCGAAGCCAATCGGCGCTCGACCCACCCGATCCAGTGAACTTCTTTCATCCCATCGCAGACGAAACCGAGGAAGACCAGCAGCAGAAATAGCCCGCCGAACGACGCGATGCCGATGTGGGCGTCTTTCAAGTGCCCGGCGTACCGGTCGGGTTCATCGAACGCCATAATCGCCACATCGAGAACACCTAGCCCGGCCGCGACAGCGACGATGACGACCGGGAAAACCAGCCTCATGCCGAAGACCGCGATGAGAATTCCCCAAGTGAGAAAGCGCCGCTGCCAGACGGGGGCCATGCGCCGCAGGACGGCCGCGTTCACCACGGCGTTGTCGAACGACAGCGACACTTCCATGATGGACAGGAGGGCGGTGATGATGAGTGCGTGGACACCGCCCCATGCGAACGCCGCGATGAGACCCGCGACCACGGCGATCCAAGTGAGTCTCGTCATTTCGGCTCGTGAGCTAGATCGGTCGGTCTGACAGTTATGGTAGCCCCGAGCTCACCCGGCGTCGTGACGGGCGAGTGATTCGGGCGATTTGAAGCCGCGATCCGAAGGGGAGACAGGTCGAGTGGTGCCGACTCCGCACGATGTCCGAACGATGATCGAGGAGACTTACCGCTCCGAGTCCCGGCGCGTGTTCGCATCGCTCGTGCGCTTGGTGCGGGACTTCGACTTGGCCGAGGAAATGTTGCACGAAGCATTTGCGGCGGCGATCGAACGGTGGCCCGGGGAAGGAATTCCCGACAACCCGCGGGCTTGGTTGGTGTCCGCGGGACGATTCAAAGCGGTGGACGCGCTCCGCCGCCGCGGTCGCTTCGACACCCTCCAACCCTGGCTCGCCGACCGGTTCGCGAGTATCGCCGAATCCAACGCCGCGCGGGATGATCGGGCGATCGAGGACGATCGGCTGCGGCTGATCTTCGCTTGCTGCCACCCTTCTATCGACCGACTGGTGCAAGTTCCGCTCACGCTGCGGGAAGTGTGCGGGCTCACGACCGAGGAGATCGCCGGGTCGTTCCTCGCTGCGCCGGCGACCATGGCGCAACGGCTCGTCCGGGGAAAAGCGAAGATCCGCGACGCGGGAATCCCGTTCGCCCTCCCGGCTGCCGAGGAACTGACGGAGCGGTTGGGATCGGTGTTGGCGGTCATTTATTTGGTGTTCAACGAAGGGTACTCGGCCACGTCCGGCGCGGCGCTCACACGCGCGGATTTGTCGGGGGAAGCCATCCGCTTGGGCCGGCTCGTCGTCGGACTGTTGCCCGACCCGGAAGCCGTCGGTCTTCTTTCACTGATGCTCCTCCAAGAATCCCGCCGCGCGGCGCGCTCGACCGCGGAGGGCGACATCGTGTTGCTCCAAGATCAGGATCGCTCGGTGTGGGATGCCCGCCTGATCGCGGAGGGGCGGGCGCTTATCGGGGAAGCGCTGAGCACCCGTGGGTTCGGGCCTTACACCCTGCAAGCCGCCATCGCCGCGGAACATGCGGCGGCGCCGACGGCCGCGGACACGGACTGGGCACGGATCGCGGCGCTTTACGATTCGCTACTGGCTTCGAATCCCTCGCCGGTGGTCGAACTGAACCGCGCCGTGGCTGTGGCGATGCGGGACGGGATGGCAACCGGGCTTGAGCTTATCGATGCGATCCTCGGTCGCGGCGACCTCGCGGACTACCACCTCGCGCACGCCGCCCGCGCGGACCTGCTCCGCCGATTGGAAAGGATCGACGAGGCCCGCGCGGCCTACGAACAGGCTCTCGCGCTCGCGCAGCAAGAACCGGAGCGGCGCTTTCTGATGAAGCGACTGTCGCAACTCTGAGCGATTCGCAAGAATCTTCCGCGCAATGTCGATAGTCGGTAGTTCCGTTCGACTATTGGGCGATCCACACCCCGAATGCGAGGATTTGCGATAACCCGGCAGAAGATTACCCCGTTCCTCTGGTTCGACAAACAAGCGGAGGAGGCCGCGAAATTCTACGTCTCGCTGTTCCCCGATTCCGCCGTCACGGGCGTGACGCCGGGGCCGGACGGTTCGGCGCTCGTGGTCGAGTTCCGCCTCGCGGGACAGCAGTACCAGGCGATGAACTGGAATGGCGGTCCGTCGTTCACGGAGGCGATCTCCCTGTCCATCGATTGCGCGACCCAGGCCGAGGTGGACAAATTCTGGGAGAAGCTCTCGGCCGGCGGAGCGACGAGTCAGTGCGGCTGGCTGAAGGACAAGTACGGTCTCTCGTGGCAGGTGGTGCCGACCATTCTCCCGGAGCTGCTGGCGGATGCGGACCGCGCGAAAGCGGCGCGGGTGATGACTGCGATGATGGGCATGACGAAGTTGGACATTCGAGCGATTCACGATGCGGCAAACGCGAAGTAGATAACACGGGAATACGCGATGAAATACATGTTCCTGATGTACGGGACCGAAAGTCTCTGGACGGAGGAGGCACGGCGGGACTGCATGGTCGAGTCCTTGGCCCTCTGCGATGAATTGTCGGCCGGAGGCAAGTTCATCGCGACCTCTCCGCTGCAATCGGTCACTACGGCCGCGACCGTCCGAGTGCGGGACGGCCGCACGCTGGTGACCGACGGCCCATTCGCCGAGACGACGGAGCAACTCGGCGGCTACTTCATACTCGATCTCGCCGATCTCGATGAAGCCATCGCCGTCGCGGCCCGTCTTCCCTCGGCCAAGATCGGGACCGCGGAGATCCGACCGATGTTCGACCTCGACGGGCTGCCGCCGTCGAAATCACATGCGGCGGGTTCGACTCGGCCGGGCGTCACGCCCTATCTGCTCCTGTGCTACCACGACGACGCGGCGTGGGAGAAAGTGGATCCGGTCACCCGGAAAGCACTGATGGCGGAGGCCGCGACGCTCTGCCGGGCGCTGAACGACGAAGGCAAATACTTGAACTCATCGCCGCTCCATCCGGCGGCGACGGCGACTTGCGTTCGGGTACGGGATGGCAAGCGGGTGATCACCGACGGGCCGTTCGCCGAGACGCACGAGGTACTCGGCGGGTTCTACGTCATCTTGGCCGAATCCCGCGACGAAGCCCTCCGCATCGCCGCGCAGCAGCCCGGCGCACGCCACGGATGCGTCGAGGTGCGTCCGCTCTTCGACGTGTCCGGCCTGCACAATTCGATCTCGATTTCGTGAATCGCTGTCGATTCCGACCCGGCCCGTTCGACGACATTGTGAATGAGAACTCAACACCCTTTCGGAGGTTCAGAAATGCCCGACACCACCATCTCCCCGTACTTGTTCTTCGGCGGCCGCTGCGAAGAAGCCCTCGATTTCTACCGCAAAGCTTTGGGCGCGGAGGTCGAGATGATCATGCGATTCGACGAAAGCCCGGATCCGTCCCCGCCCGGAATGCTGAAGCCGGGCTTCGAAAAGAAAATCATGCACGCCGCACTCCGCATCCGCGGGATCCTACTGATGGCCTCCGACGGTTGCGACGACACCCCGAAGTTCGACGGTTTCCGGCTCGCGCTCAGCGTGCCGACCGAAGCGGATGCGAAGCGAAATTTCGACGCCTTGGCCGACGGCGGCACCGTGCAGATGCCACTCACGAAAACCTTCTGGTCGCCCTGCTACGGCATGGTCACCGACCGCTTCGGTCTCGGCTGGATGGTCATGGTCCCCGGCCCGATGGGTTGATCGGACGGTTGAAAGGATAGACGCAAAAAAGCACAATAAGGCACGAAACGAAGGCGGGGTTAGGCCCGACCGATTACAACCCGGCCCTTCATTGTTTGTGCTTTTTTGTGGCCGTGATTCCGATGCCGGATACCCGCCGCACCGGCGGAGATTCTGTTCCCCTTTTTCCTCTGTGGAGTTCGACATGTTGCGACGAATGCTGACCGCCGGCCTGATGTTGGTCACCCTCGCCTCCGCCGGTCGCGGAGCGGATGACGCCGCCAAGGCCAAACCCACCAATGCCGCGTTCGAGAAGCTCAAGAAGATGGCCGGCACGTGGGTCGAAGCCGACAAGGATGGCAAGCCCACCGACAAGGTGGTGTCGATTGTCAAGGTGACCGCGGGCGGCTCCGCCGTCCAGGAGACCACCTTCCCCGGCCAAGCGATGGAGATGATCTCGCTCTACCACATGGACAAATCGGACCTGCTGATGACCCACTACTGCGTCCTCGGCAACCAGCCGCGGATGAAGGCCGATCCGAATTCCCCGACGAACAAGATCGTGTGGAAGTTCGCGGGCGGCACGAACCTCGATCCGGACAAGGACACCCACATGCACTCGGCGACCGTGAAGTTCGTGGACGACGACCACATCGAAATTGCCGGGGAAGCTTGGGAAAGCGGCAAGCCGTCCCCCGATCACTGCGGAACGATGAAACTGGTCCGCAAGAAATAGGCGGGACGCGGGTGATGATTGAACCCGACCGCCTCGAGACGGCGGTCGGGTTCCTCTTTTTCCTATTTCGCCGCGACTTTCTCCAACCTCGCGACACATTTCTTCCGCAATTCTTCCGGCAGTGGGGCGTAATCCTTTTCCACGGCGAACTTCTGACCGTCGGTCACGACCCACTTCAGGAAGGCCGCGACGAGCTTGCCGCCTTTATCCGCCGGGGGCTTCGTGAACAGCAGCGCGTAACTGACGCCGACGATAGGGTAGGCTTTGTCGCCGTTGGT
>JAYTBD010000754.1:0-3109 GCA_043737155.1 Fimbriiglobus sp.
TACCGGGCCAAGCGCGCCGAGTTCACCACCGAGGAATGGGCCGGGTTAATGCTGCAATCGGCGGGCTACGCCGCCAGCGCCTTCCCCGACTTCCGCACCAAGATGCTCCTGTTCGCGCGGATGGTGCCGCTCGTCGAACGCAACGTCAACATCATCGAACTCGGGCCGCGCCAGACGGGGAAGACGTTCCTGTTGCGCAACCTGTCGCCGCGCGTCTTCACCATCTCCGGCGGGCGGACCACCCCGGCGAACTTGTTCGTAAACTTGTCCACCAAGCAAGTCGGCATCCTCGGCACGCGCAAGGTGGTCGTCTTCGACGAGATCGCGCACACCACCTTCGGCGATGGCGACGAGACCATCTCGACGTTGAAGGACTTCATGGAGAGCGGGCAGTTCAGCCGTGGGTCCATCGGCTTCGCGTCGGACGCCGGGCTGGTGTTCGCGGGCAACATCGACGTCGAGGGGACGCAGCCGCACCCGAAGTACGACCACCTGCTCGAACCGCTGCCGGACCACTTGATCGACAGCGCGTTCCACGACCGCATGCACGGTTACATCCCCGGTTGGGAGGTGCCCAAGATCACCCCCGCGTCGGTCGCCACGGGCGTCGGCTTCGTCATCGATTACTTCGGCGAAGTGCTCGTGAAGCTGCGCGACGATTCGTTCATCGACGCCGTCCGCGCGATCCCGATGCACGCGGGATTGACCCGCCGCGATCAAACCGCCGTGGAGCGGCTGTCGTCCGGATTGCTAAAAATTCTCCACCCGGACGGGAAGTGGACCGAGCCCGAATTGCTGGCCGTCGTCACGTTCGCCAGCGAACTCCGGCAGCGCGTCCACCAGCAGTTGTGCGTACTCGCGCCGGGAGAATTCAAACCCCGCTTGATCGCCCCGAATTCGGTGACGAACCACTCCGCGCTCGACCTGCAAACGAAAGCGGTCACGCCCATCGCCGACCGGTTGAACACCGAGGCCGTCGTCGGCGCCGTCACCGGATTGGCCGTGCTGACCAAGGGCGAACGCGAGTACGGCGGCGATACGATCCTCATCCAAGTCTCCGCGCTCAACGGGTCGAGCGGCGTCGAAGTCACCGGCCTGCACGGCGCCGCGCTGAGGGATTCGGTGCGGGCCGTGTACAACCTCATCCGCGCCAACTTCCGCGAGTTCAACATCCCCGAACAGCGGCTGAAAACGCAGATGGTGGCCGTGCACCTCGTCAAGATTTCCGAGCCGAAGGACGGACCCTCCGCGGGTCTGGCGTTCCTCATCGGCATGGTCTCGGCGCTCGCGAACCGCCCGATCAAACCGGGTTTCGCCTTCACCGGCGAAGTGGCGCTGCACGGCGAAGTCGGCGCCGTCGGCGGGCTGCCGCACAAGATCGCGGCCGCGGCCAAGGCCGGGCGGAAGACGGTGCTGATCCCCGCCGCGAACGAGCATGTGCTGAAGGAGCTGAGCGCGGAATTGCTTGCGCTGGTCGAAGTGCGGCCCGTGGCCACGGCGAAGGAAGCGATCGCGTTGGCGTTGGTGTGAGGACCGGGTGAGTCTCGTTAGCCGGACGCGCCAGCGACGGCTACGAACCGGGTACTCGATGTGCGTAGGTAACTGTGGCTACGATTCGTGGCCGTCGCTGGCGCGTCCGGCTAACAAAACAGAGACTCCATGGCCCGCCCCCCGCTCGAATCCTCGCACTTTGCCAAGCTGTCCGCGCTGCTCGACCTCGAAGCGGCCGCGGAACAGGAAGCCGCGCGCAAAGCGGCGCAGTCCGACACCGGGCTGCGCGACGGCGTCACGCTGACCGGATTGGAAGTCCGCCAAGCCGAGTTCGGCCTCGGCGGTCGCTTGCTTCTCACCTTCAGTCGGAGTTTGCGCAGCGACCGGCTGCCGCCGAACCGTTTGCAACCCGGCTCCCCAGTCGTCCTGAACCAGACCGGGGTCAACCGCCGGCACCCGTCCTATCGGGGCGTCGTCTTCGACCGCGATGCCACGACCATCGGCGTCGCCATCGAACCGCCCGATGATGACCTCACTGAGGACGCCACTTGGCGCCTCGACCTCTCGGCCGATGAAATCTCCCGTCAGCGTCAACAGGAAGCACTCCGCAAAGCGGCCACCGCGAATGGGGATCGTCTCGCCGAACTCCGCACCGTACTCCTCGGCGAACGCCGACCCGTGTTCGAAAAACTCCCGCATTTGCAACTCGCCGAACACCTGAACGAGCCGCAGCAGGACGCGGTTCGCTTCGCCTTGAGCGCGAAGGATGTCGCGATCATCCACGGCCCACCGGGGACGGGAAAGACGACCACCCTCGTCGAAGCGATCCGCCAAGCGGTGCTCCGCGGCGAGCGCGTGCTCGCTTGCGCCCCGAGCAATCACGCCGTTGACAACCTCCTCGAAAAGCTCCTCGCCGTCGGCGAGAAGCCGGTGCGCGTCGGCCATCCGGCCCGCGTCGATCCGGCGTTGCGGGATCGCGCGCTCGACATGCTCGTGCAGAAACACGTCGACGGCCGGCAGGCCCGCAAGTTTGCCAAGGAGGCGTATTCCCTGTTCCAACAGGCCGACAAATGGACGAAGGAACGTCCGCAACTCGGCGAGAAAGCGGCTCTGCGACGCGAAGCGCGGGCGCTGTTGGGCGAAGCTCGCAAATTTGAAATGCTCGCGGCCGAACGGATTCTCGACGAAGCGCGGATCGTCTGCGGGACGATGACGGGGCTGACGAGCGACCGGCTCATCGGCCGGCGCTTCGATTGGGCCATGATCGACGAAGCGGGGCAAAGCACCGAACCGGCGAGTTGGTTGCCGCTGCTGCGCGTGGACAAGCTGGTGCTCGCGGGGGACCACAAGCAACTGCCCGCGACGGTCCTCTCCCCCGAGGCCGCGGGAAAGGGACTGAGCATCAGCCTGATGGAGCGGTTGACCGATTCCCTCGGCGCGCAGGTCGCCAAGTTGCTCACGGTCCAGCACCGCATGCACGCGGACATCATGGGCTTCTCGAACGCCGAGTTCTACGGCGGCGCGCTGGTCGCGCACGAATCGGTGGCCGAGCACACGCTGATCGATCTCGTAGGTCACGCTCCGCGTGACGCCGACCCGCTTTCGGATCCGGGCGTGC
>JAYTBD010000755.1:0-3098 GCA_043737155.1 Fimbriiglobus sp.
TCGATCAAGCCGTACGGGTTTTTGCGGCCGGTGGTGCTGAACATGTCGAAGACGAACAGGAATACGAACCGATGCGGCGCCAAACCGAAGAACTCGCGCGGCCTCGGGGCGAACTCCGGCAGCTCGACGCCGGGGAGCATCGTGATGACGGGCACCGTCACGTACTTGCGGAAGGTGTCGGCGATGAACCGCGTGGGCGCCCAGACTTCGTCGGGCCAATCCATCATCGCGACCAACTCCGGCGGTACGACCTCTTGCTCCCAGTACCAAATGGCGATGCGCTTGACGCCGGGGCGGACGTGCAACCCCACGATCTTGTAGAGGTCGGTGTGCGAGCTGTTCAGCCCGGCGACGAAGATGGTCGTGTCGTAGCGCTCCGGATCGTGGCGGCGCTCGTCGGGCCGGCGCATCACGCGCGGCAGCGCCGGGAGATCTCGCTGGGTCGTCGGGATGCCGGCGAGCTTCAACGCCTCGACCAAACCGAGCGCCACTTCTTGGAGGCCGCTGACGAAATCGAAATGCCCGTGGACGTTGACGCCGCGCTTCATCTCCTCCGGCGGGAGCACGGGGATGCCGCCGTCGCCGAGTTCCGCATCCTTCAACCAGCGGTGCTGGATCGAGAACCGCTTGCGAATGTACGCTTTCAATTTGACCCACCCGGCGGGCGTGAGCGCGTCGGGCACGGCCTCCTGCCATTCGGGTTGAAATCGATAGGTGGTGGCGAGGCCGCGGTCGGGGCGGAGGTCCATTTCGCCGAGGAGCCACATCGTTTCGCCGATGCTCAGGCCGCTGTCGGGCCCGCCGTGCACGGCCGCCCAGCGCAAGAATGGCCCGCGGTGCTTCGGGGTCAGCGCGAACGGATACATCGCGCGCAGATCGAGGCGTAGCTCGTAGGTCTTCAGGCCTTGTTCACCGGGATAGCAGGCGAATGCGGCGCGGATGTTGTCCACAGCCGTCGGCGATAGCCCGAGTTCCGCGGCGCCGGCGCCGGTGAACCAGAGCGCCCCGGCACCTTGCGGTCCGGCGCGGAACAGATCGGGGAAGCGACTCCGCAACTCGGGGCGGGCGGCGACGGTGGCGACCACGAAGTTGGTCGCGCCGTCCACGGATTCGGCGGCATCGACCGGGTCGGCGACGACCGGCTTGGCCCCGTGGGCGACGAGCAATTGATTGAGGTCGCGCAGATCCCAGATGTCGAAGTAGATCGGGGGGAATTCGCCGCGGGTGAAGAAAGTCAGCCGGCGGTGGACGCGGGCCAAGAGTTTGCGGAGCCGGGCACGCATGGACTGGGGATCTCAAAAGGAGAGCGAACGTCGTCATCGTTACCGAGTCACACAGGCTGATCGCTCACTGCTGATTGCTGATCCCTGCCGAGCTTCACCGTTTTTTTGGAAACAGTGTTCAGCGGTGAGCGATCAGCTTTCAGCGAAGGCACTACGTTCACAATCAATACGCGTGCTTCTGCAAGCCGAAGAGCATCCGCCAGACCGTGAGGAACAAGATGCGAAGGTCGAACATCGGGTTCCAGTGCGTGATGTAATACAAGTCGTACTGGATGCGCTTCCGCAAGGAGGAGTTGCCGCGCCAGCCGTTGACTTGGGCCCAGCCGGTCATGCCGCACTTCACCGCGTGCCGGGCCATGTAGTTCGGGATCGTCTTGGTGAACTTCCGCACGAACACCGGCCGTTCGGGGCGCGGGCCGACGAGGCTCATGTCGCCGCGGACCACGTTCAATAACTGCGGCAATTCGTCGAGGTTCCAAGCCCGCAGGAACCGGCCCAAGCGCGTCACACGCGGATCGTTTTCTTCGGTCATCTTCGGACCGCCGAGTTCCGCGTCGATGTTCATCGTGCGGAATTTGAGCATCTGAAACGCCGTGCCGTTGAGGCTGCAGCGCTCTTGGCGGTAGAAGATCGGGCCGGGGCTTTTCCACTTGATGAGGAGCGCGACGACACCGAGAATCGGCCCGAGAATCAGCAGGGCGACGGTCGCCAACACCGCATCCATCGCGCGCTTCACGATCACGTTCAACCCGTGGTAGGGGCTTTCACGGAGGCCGAGGAACGTCATGCCGTGGACCGTGGACGCCGTGAGCGTGAGCGCCGACAACGCCGGAAGATCGGCGACCAAACGGACGTCCACGACGGTTTGCGAGAGGGCGTCGAACACCCGGCGGGCATCGGCGTAGCGGTTCATCGGCAGCGCGATGAAGACGTGCTCGATATGCAATTCTTCGATCAAGCGCGGCAGGTCGGCGATGGGCCCCACGACGGGCCGGTCGCACTGGACTTTGCCCGGTTCGTCTTCAACATAGGCGACGGTTTGAATCCCCATCCACGACGACAGTTTGAACGTGCGCGAAGTCCGCCGCGCCAAGCGGCCGGTGCCGACGATGAGCGCGTGGCTCTGATTGTAGCCGCCGGAGCGGAGCCGGCCGACGGCGATCCACGTGAAGCGGCGGAAGGCGAGCAATCCGAAGAAAGCCAGCCCGCTGAAGATGGCGAAGGCGACCCGCGATTCATACTGGTAGCGCAGGGCGAAGGTGATCGACGCGAGCAGCAGCGTGCAAAGTGCCACGCCTTTGCCGATGGCGAACCCCTCCTCGCGGAAGCGCGTCATGCGGTGGATGTCATACAGTCCGGCGTAGCGGAAACAGACGAGGCTGAGCACCACGACGAGCGGCATCCCGCCGAGGCAGAGTTCGAAACCGGGTTGGTCGTGGTAGAGTTCGAGCAGGCCCGATTCGAAGCGCAGCCAATAGGCCCCGAGCCACGCGGCGATGGCGACCGCGACATCTCCGACGACGAACCAGACTTTGAGCGGCTGAGAACTGCGGTTGATCATGCTTCTGCCCCGTCGCGGCCTATCCGAAGGCGACCGCTATCATGAACATCGGCATTCGTGCGCCGCTAGTTTGGCAGAATCGCCCTTCTCCGACAACCCCACCCGCTTCCCCAAGGTGCCCATGTTGAACGCCGACCAACTGCTCGCGCGGCTCTACGCCCTGCGCAAGGACTACGCCGACGACCCCGAAGATGAAACTTACCAAGCGCTGCACCACGCGTTCCTGTTCATCAGCTACAACCACAATGCGTTCA
>JAYTBD010000756.1:0-16922 GCA_043737155.1 Fimbriiglobus sp.
TCAGGCCGGAAGACTGCCGTTGCGGATCATTGGCGATGAATTTGCGTAAGCTGCCCTCACCATGACCCCGCGCGAAATTCGATATTCGAATACCCGCCACCTCGGGCTAACCGTTTGGATGTTCGACGAAGTGCCGAGCACCAACGACCTCGCGGCGCGTTTCGCCCTCGATCCCGCGCGCATCGGCACCGTCTTTGTGGCGGCGAATCAAACGCATGGCCGGGGGCAGTACGGGCGCATCTGGCAGGCCCGGCCCGGTTCTTCGCTACTGTTGTCGGTGCTGCTCGCGCCGCCGATCAAGTTGCGGCGGCCGGTGATTCTGACCGCGTGGGCGGCGGTGGCCATCGCCGAAGCGATCTCGGAACTCGCCGGTGTCGAAGCCCGGATCAAATGGCCCAACGACTTGTTGATCGGCGGCAAGAAAGTCAGCGGCATCCTCATCGAGCAAGGGGCCGGTGTCGTCGTCGGGCTGGGATTGAACTTGAATCAGACGGTCGAAGAGTTCGCCGAGGCAGAGCTGCGCGATGCGACTTCGCTCGGGATCGCCAATGGGTCGAACATCGATCCGGCGCTGGCGCTCGGCACCGTGGTGCGTCACCTCGACGATGGATACACGCGATTATTGGCGGGCGAGCACCGGGATCTTGAATCGCGGTGGAAGCGGCGCAGCGGCTTGCTCGGGCAATCCGTTCGCATCGAACTGAACGACGGCAGCGCGCGTGTCGGCCGACTGCGTGACATGAGTTTCGATGGCGTCGAAATTGAGACGGGCGAGTTCGCAATCGATGCAATTCGCCCGGAGTCGATCCGGGGGATGACCGCAAATCGACTCGCCTGAGAGCCGCCCTGTTAGCCCGACGCGCGAGCGAGGGAGCCAAGCGAGGAGTGAGACGATTCGGTTTCTCTGCTTCAAACCCTCGCTGGCGCGTCGGGCTAACAACTCCCTCACCCCGCCCAACTCGGCGCGGTCACTTGTCCGTTCACCGCGAGCGCCCTCGCACTCACTTGCAGCACGCGCAGAAATCCTTCGCTGTCGGCGTGGTCGAAGCTGCCGATGGCCTCCATGCTGGCGTTGGCTTCCGAGTACAACTGCGCCGGCACATTTGTCGCACTCTCGTAGGTCAGCGTCCCTTTGTAGAGCGTGAGCGAAATCGTCCCCGTCGCCAACTTCACGATCGGCTTCATCGCTTCGCGGGCCATGTGGGTCGCCAAGTCGAAACCGTACCCTTGATAAATCTGCTTGGCGACGAACGCGCTGAGCGTGTCGAAGAGTTCCCGCGCCCGGCGGTCGACTATCAGCTGCAGCAGGTATCGGTAGGCCGTTCCCAACAATTCCATCCCCGGCGCTTCGTACACGCCGCGGCTCTTGATGCCCACGAAGCGGTTCTCCACGAGGTGGCTGCAAATGCCGATGGCGTGCTTGCCGCCGAGCGCATTCGCCGTCCGGATCGCCTCGAACGCGGTGACATTTTTACCGTTGATCGCCCGCGGTCGACCCTGTTCGAATCGGATCGATACCGTCTCGGGTGCATCCGGGGCATCCTGCGGTTTCACACCCATACCCGGCGTCACGAACCACGGTCCGACGGTCAGGTGCTCCAACTTCCCCGCTTCGTGCGTCAGCCCTAGCAGGTTCGCGTCGGTACTGTACGGAGCGTCTTTGCTCACCTTGATCGGCAGCTTGCGTTCAGTGCAGTAGTCGATCATTTCGGAGCGACCGCGGAAGCGGGCGAGGAAGGCTTGATCGCGCCACGGGGCGTAGATCGTCAAGCTCGGATCGAGCATGTTCGTGCAAAGCTGGAAGCGCACTTGATCGTTGCCGCGACCGGTCGCCCCGTGGCCGAGGACCTTGATGCCGCGCTTCTGCATCTCGGGCACTAACCCCGCGACGATGACGTGCCGGCCGATGCCGGTGGTGTTCCAGTAATCCCCTTCGTAGCGGGCTTGGAATTGGATGACTTCGATGCCCGACTCGGCGATCATTTCGTGCAGCGGGATAGCGACATAGTCGCTGGCACCGCACGCTTTCATCCGTGCGCCGACTTCGTCGAAGTTCGCTTCGTCCGGCTGCGCGATGTCGGCGGTGAGCGCGACGACTTTCACGTCGTGTTCGGTGAGCCACTTGGTGACGGTGCAGGAATCGAGCCCGCCGGAAGCGGCGAAGGCCACGGTCTGGCCCTTCAAATCGTCGACGGTTGTCATGGTGGCGTCCAACGGGAATTCAATCGGTAGTTTGATGACCCGACCGGGCGAGTGCGTCGGGATCGACACCGAGTTCGCGGAGCTTTTGGGCCAGACGACGGTTCTCCGCGGTCACATCCTCCCGCGAACGGAACGGGCGACCTTGCGCATTGAGGATCCGTAGTTCGCCATCGCGTTTTTCGAAGCGGATGCCCAAGCGGGCGCTGGTGAAGTCGGCCAACCGCCGGACGCGGATCAGCCGCTTCCCGCTGCGGACGTAAGCTTCCACCGCCGATTCATCCGGGTCGATCAAGTAATACTCTTCGACTCCGTAGCGCTCGTAGAAGCCGAGCTTCGCATCGAGTTCGTCGTCGGTGTTACTCGGCGAGACAACCTCGAACACGACTTGCGGAGCGATACCGCCTTCCTGCCATTGCCGGTAGCTGCCGCGGTCGCCGGCCGGCCGGCCGAAGGCGACCATCGCATCCGGGGCCGCGTTGATCCGGGGTTGGCCTTCGACGGGGTACCACAGCAAATCCCCCGCGACGAAGACATCTCGCCCGGAGAAGTGATCCCGGAGCTCGCCGACGATCATCACCATCCAATTCCATTGCACGGTGTTGTCGGCCATCGGTTTCCCGTCGCTCTCCGGATAAACGATTTCTACGGGCGGCTCGATGAGCAAGGATTGATCCACGGCGGCGATCCTCGGAATGACGCTGTCGATTGTACGGCGACCGGCCGAGTTCGGATCCGCCGATTCGTCGATACAGTGAGTGTATGGTGTCACCCCGCCTGCGGATTCACCGGGCGATCTTCGACGCGATGCTGGCCCACGCCCGCGCGGAACACCCGAACGAGTGCTGCGGCTTCCTCGCCGGTGCGAACGGGGAAGCGACGCATCATCTTCCGCTGGTCAATGCGCTGGCGTCGCCGATCTCATACGAAGTGGATCCGCGCGAATTGTTGATGGTCCACCGCGAGATGCGCTCGCTGGGAATCGCGGAAGTCGCGGTGTACCATTCGCACCCGACGAGCGCCCCGATCCCCAGTGTCACCGACTTATCACGCAACGGATATGGAACGAGCCTTCCGCATTTGATCATCGGACCCGGGGATGAGGTGAGGGCGTGGTGGTTGGGGGAAGCGAGTTATGAAAATGCGGAGTGGGAAGTGTGGGAGTGACTCGGATTGAAGCGCAAGCAATTCTTACTTCGCCCCGGCGGGGCCGACTTATTTAGCCCAGGGTGGAAACCCTGGGTATCGGGATCAAATGATTCCTGCCCTGTAAGGGCCAACTTCCGGTCCGCCGACCATGCCGGCCCTTACAGGGCGGAAGAAGGGGACGGCGACCCAGGGCTTCCGCCCTGGGCTAAGTAAGTCGGCCCCGCCGGGGCGAAGAAAACACAACGCCGATTCTCCGCTCATTCACCCCACCTCCAACCGCAGCGTCGCCTTGGCCCCTTTCAGAATATCTTGCGGGGTCCACAAGAACGGGACGCTCTCGCCGGCGACCCACTTCGCGAAAAGGTCGAGGTGGTGCGGCGAGAACGGGTTGCCCGACTGACCCCCGCAGAGCACGACACGCGTGTTGCTGAAGTTTGCGCAATCGAAAACGATGCGCAAGTTCGCCATGTTCCCAGTCGGCTCCAACGGCTTGAGCGGCAACACGCCGGCTTGGCTGATCGTGTTGCTATCCCCGCCGCAGGGGACGCTCGGGGCGTTGAAGACCGGGCCGAGGAACCAATGCTTGCCGAGGATCGGGTGCTTGCCGTGCAGCGGGCGGAGGTCGCCCCACTGCCACCAGTCCGGACTCGGCCCGTGCTTGTCGTGGAGTCGCTGCACGATGCTCCCCAGCACCTCGGCCATCTCTTCGGGCCAAGATCGGGTGAACCACCCCTCCGGTTGGGTGCGGAGCAATTTCACCAAGTGGGCGATCCGCCGGTCGCCGAAGAGGCTGTGGGCCATCAGCCCTGTGCCGGCGCCGCCGAGGGCGAGTTCCCAACTCTGCGGCGCTTTGGCCTTGGCCGCACGGACGCACATCAGGGCCTGAAAAAGTTCGAAGATTGCCGCAGCCGGGGATCGGGCATCGACGTTTCCATCCCAGGCCTTCAGAAGTTCGAGTGCCTCGCGTGTTCGCGGCGTGTTCGCCGGGACGTTCAGCACGATCTCGCGGATCTCTTCCCAGACCATCGAGCGCACGCTGAGTTGCAGGGCCGAGCACGCGGCCACGTCCCAACCGTCGGGTCGGCGAGCGAGTTCATCGCGGATGGTGTTCGCGCGGTACGGATCGATGAAGTCGACCCCGAGGAACGAGTTGCACGGCGCTTCGGGGCGGATGTGCGGATCGTCGTTGGCCGTGCCGTAAAACCCCGCCTTCGGATTGCGCACCCAAGGCATCTTGTCGAACGCCAAATGCTCCGCTTCCCAACCCGCATCGGGCGCATCCCCGCGCGCCGGAATCATGCCCCGGCCCGACTTCCTCACCGGCACTTGCCCGGTCTGCTGATAGCCGGTCTCGCCGTTCGCATCGGCGTAAAGCATGTTCAGCGGCAAGCAGGGCCAGTCGGCGAAGGGTTGTCGGAAGCTCTCGAAATTGGTGGCCAACGGCGCGTCGAGCAAACCGCGCAGCGGCAGGGCATCGAGCCAGACCGCCCGCAACGACAAGACTTCGCGGACTTCGGGCACCAGCGGCGAGATCACCGGCCCGCGCGGCGTGACCAGCACCTCTTCGATGTGGTCGGGCTTCCCTTTCACCCGGATGACCTCGCGCAACACCGGGCACGGGGTGAATGTGCCATCGGAGTTGCGGACTTTCGTGCCGGTGGAATCGAGCGTCTCGATGAACAGGTCGGTGTTGTCGGTCAACCCGGCGGTCACGCCCCACGCGCAGAAGCCGTTGTGCCCGATGGCCACGGCCGGCGTCCCCGCGAGTGCGGCTCCGGCGAAGGCCCGCTCGGGCGTCCGCACTTGCAGCAGATACCACGGCGGCGGGATGTCCGGGCGGAGGTGCGGATCGCTGGCGAGGATCGGTTTGCCCGATGCCGTGCGCGAACCGGCGATGAGCCAGTTGTTGGATCCCCCTCCCGGGGGCACGAACTCTTGGAACGCCGCGAGATCGCGGGCCAGGGCATCGAGCGCCGCCGAGCCGGTCGAACCTTCGACGACTTCGTTCCACGACGGATCGAGCGCTTCGACCGCGGCGCGGCCATCCGCGCGCAGCATCCGCAAGCGGGCGAGTTCCACGTCCCAATTGCCGGGCAGGCTGAAGCTGATGAGCTTGAGCGTGGCCAGTACGTCGGGCCCGGTCCAAGGGGTCGGGATGCCGCCGAGGATCGCGAACTCGTGCGGCTTGGCGGGGAGGCCGAGGGTCTGACCGGCATTCACCCCCGCCACGAACGGGGCGAGGATCGCGAGCACGTCGGCGTCGAGCACTCTCAACTGCTCGGCGGCGCTGCGGGCGAAGCCGATCCGCCGGCTCATGCGATCCGCCGCCAACCCGCCGGGGCCGACGAGTTCGGCCAACGTTCCCCGGCCGATGCGCAGCAGCGTCTCGAGTTGAAAGCAGCGGTCCTGCCCTTGGACGAACCCGCTGGCGAAGTGGGCGTCGCATTCGGTCTCAGCTTCGATGCTGGGGATACCCCATTTGTCCCGTCGAATCGTAACCGGCTTCAACAATCCCGGGATGCGCAAACTCCCCCGGCTGTACGGGAGTCGGGTGCCGAGGGCGGCCCGGACGATCAACTGGCGCAACCCCATGCTTCGGTCCCGTGACAGTGAGATTTCGGTAATCCTATCGCTGAAACCGGCGCGGGGATAAGATACTCGAATGCAAAATCTTCTGGGCCGCATCACCATCGATCCGAACATCTGCCACGGCAAACCGTGCGTGCGGGGTCTGCGTTACCCCGTCGAGATGCTCATGGATCTACTGAGCGCCGGGATGACTCACGAAGAAATCCTCGCCGACTACGAAGATCTCGAAAGGGATGACCTTCTGGCGGTGCTCGCATTCGCCACCCGGATGGTACGGACTCACCAAATGCAATCGGTGGGCGCGTGAAATTCCTCGTCGATGCCCAATTGCCCAAGCGTGTCGCCGCTTGGCTGACCGCCACCGGTTGCGATGCGGTCCACACTCTCGATCTGCCTCACGCGAATCGCACGAGCGACGTGGAAGTGATGACGGTCGCGGATACGCAAGACCGTGTAGTTGTGACGAAGGATGCCGACTTCGTCGATTCACACTTGCTCCACGGACGACCCTCGAAGTTGATGCTGATTTCCACGGGGAACATTGGGAACCTCGAACTCGAAGCTGTTCTCCTACCGCTTCTCCCCGCCATCATCCGTGAATTCCAGATCCATCGCTTCCTCGAAGTCGGACGCTCAGGCATCTTTATCCGCGGTTGAACTCCGCCGGCTATAACAGATTGGAAACCTCCGCCACTTCGGAACCACACCCATGCTGCGCATCGCGGCCGCTTTCCTCCTCATCTGCTTTACCCTCGCCCCCGCGTCCGCCGCGGAGAAGATCCGCGTCGCCTGCGTCGGGGATAGCATCACCTATGGGGCCGGGGTCGAACCGCGCGAGAAAAACAATTACCCGAACGTCCTCCTCGGGTTGCTCGGCGGCGATCACGAAGTGAAAAACTTCGGCGTCAGCGGGGCGACGCTGCTCGATGCCGGCGACTTGCCGTACACGAAGCAGAAGGCATACAAGGACGCCCTCGCCTACAAGCCGAACATCGTGATCATCAAGCTCGGCACCAACGACAGCAAGCCGCAGAACTGGAAGAAGTCCGACAAGTTCACCGAAGACTACACCGCCTTGATTGAGTCGTTCCAGAAGCTCGACAGCAAGCCGACGATTTACCTCTGCACCCCGGCGCCGGCGTTCAAAGGGAACT
Source organism: Fimbriiglobus sp. (assembly GCA_043737155.1). GTDB lineage: Bacteria > Planctomycetota > Planctomycetia > Gemmatales > Gemmataceae > JALHQU01. The sequence goes on from JAYTBD010000756.1 coordinate 7,092, forward strand.
TCGGCATCACCGAGAAAGTCGTGGAGGGTGAAGTGAAACCGAAGATCGAGAGCCTCGCGAAGAATCTGAAGCTGACGCTCATTGACGTACACGCGGTGATGATGGATCATCCGAAGCTCTTCCCGGATCAAATCCACCCGAACGCCGAAGGGGCCAAGCTCCTCGCCGAGACGGTGTACAAAACCATCGCGCCGAAGAAAGAATGAACCTGCTCATCACGGCCGGGAACACGCGGACGCCCATTGACCGGGTCCGCTGCCTGACCAACATTTTCACCGGTCGCACCGGCGCCCGCATCGCGGTCGAAGCCCGGGCGCGCGGCCACGCGGTCACGCTGTTGACCTCGCAGCCGGAGACGGTGGCCGGGGTATCGGGGATTGTCGTGAGATCCTATTCTACCTTCGACGACCTGCACGGCTCGATGACGGAGGCGGTGCCGAACAGGGGGTTCGATGCGATCGTCCACTCGGCGGCCGTAAGCGATTACGCGTTGGCGGGGGTGTTTCAAACGCAGACCGCACCCCTGTCCGCAGCGGAGCGGGCCAACAAGATCAGCGGACATCACCCCGAACTTTGGATGAAGTTTACACCGACTCCGAAGCTGGTCGATTTCGTCCGCGGCCTCTGGCACTTCCGCGGCATCCTCGTGAAGTTCAAACTGGAAGTCGGCGCGACCGACGACGAACTGGTCGCCATCGCCCGGACGTCGCGCGCTCAATCCGACGCCGACTTCCTCGTGGCCAACTCTTTGGACCGCTACGAAACCGACGCGTGGCTGATCGACCGCGCCGATGCCGCCGACCGCATCGACCGCGCCCGGCTCCCCGCGGAATTGCTGGATCGCATCGAGCAACTTTTTTCATCGCCCTCCGCATGATCGCGCCTAAACTGGTTGGGCCGGTTGTGCGCGAAATGCCACCTCCCGGCGGTCGTCGACCGATCGACGCCCTCGGATTCTCCGGCAAGGAAGGACTCGGCCGGTCGATTCTACTCGAGTCAACGGGGCCTGCGCCCCGTTCGAACGGAGATGACACCGATGAAACGTATCGCCGCAATTCTCACCGCCGCCTTGACGGTCTCCACGGCCCAGCAAGCCTCGGCCATCGACTTGGGCTTCGGCCTCTTCAAACGGAAGCCTCAAGCGAGCGCGCCTAATTCCTCGAAATCGGACGGCTCGCAGAAGATCAAGCAACTCGTGGCGACGCTGCAATCTGATGCGGATATCGACCGCCGCAAGCTCGCGGCCGAGGCGCTGCGGACCCACGATCCGCGGAACAATCCGGATGTGATCGCGACGCTGGTGAGCACGCTGCAGAACGACCCGAATTCCGGGGTGCGGGCCATCGCGGCCGAATCGCTGGGGTCGATCAAGTCAGTCTATCCGACGGCCGGGGCCGCGCTGGAAGGCTCCGAGAAATCGGACCCGGACGCCAACGTCCGCACGATGGCGAAGGCCGCGCTGTGGCAGTACCATCTCAACGGCTACAAGACGCCCACTTCGGCCACGGCGAGCCTGCCGAGTCAAACGGGAGAACCGCCGCTGGCCGTTCGCAAGCCGGTCGCTCCGGTTGCTGTCCAGGTGAAGCCGACGCCGAGCGCGACCGATGTCTCCTTCCGGCCGATCACGCAGGGGATGGGCAAAGGGGTCTTGTATCAACCGACCACCGAACCGCCGTTGGCGAAGCCGAAGACGCCGCCCGCGACCGTGTCGGATGTGAAGCCTCCGATGCCCGTGATCGTCGCCCCGCCGATCCCGATGTCGAGCGCGAGCCCGCCCGTCAGCATCCCGGATGTGCCGAAGCTCCCCGCCGGCGACGGCGTGCAGACGGTGACCCCGCCGAAGCGATAAACAAAGTCCCGATATTCCCACCTTGAGGGCGCCGGACCGAGTGCTCGGTCACGCAAGTGATTTGGGATTGATTCTTTCAGAGCCGGACGCGTTATTGACCTTCTCGCGTCGAACTGTCGCTACTGACCCGCAGCTTGTTGATACTGCTGAATTCATCCATGGTGGAACCGGCGAGACGCCGGTTTAAGTTCCGAACCGGCGAGACGCCGGTTCCACCAAGTCCGGACAGGCCGGGTGGCTGGTACAACTTCCGGACTGTAGCCATCACGCTCCGCGTGATGTCGACGGTTCGGGTCTTCGAGGACCGGCGCCGGCGGCGATCCGGCCCCTCGCTCCGCAGTTCGATGGGGTTGGGCGCCGGTCCTCGAAGACCCGAACCGTCGACATCACGCGGAGCGTGATGGCTACAGTCCGGACAACCTGCGGATCAGTAACGCGTCCGGTTCCGACCTCGAAACATCAATGTGACGCAGCACTCGCTCCCTCTCCGAAGCGGAAAGGGGTTAGCGGATTATGGACTTCGTCTCACACTTCGCAATAGAACACTCCCACCGACCCTTCTCCGCGAGTTACCCCGATGATCCGTCTCGCCCTCGTCTTCGCGATGCAAACTACCTCGGGCATAGTCCACGCCGTCGACGACTACACCTTGACCCCGGATTCGCTGTCGCAGAAGAACGTACCGAAGGGGAAGCTCGAAGGACCATTCGAGTTCAAGAGCAAGGTGTTCGCCGACACCACCCGGCAATACTGGATCTACGTGCCGGCCCAGTACGACAAAGCGAAGCTCGCGTGCGTCATGGTATTCCAAGATGGCCACGCCTACGGCCTCCCGAACGAGGGGTACAAAGCCCCGGCGGTGTTCGACAACTTGATCCACAAGAAGGAGATGCCCACGACCATCGGCATCTTCATCAACCCCGGTGCGAAGGCGGGCGAACCGGCCGTGGACGCGAAGAACTGGGGCAAGGCGACGCGGAGCTTCGAGTACGACTCCCTCGGCGACAAGTACGCCCGGTTCCTCGTCGATGAAATGCTGCCGGAAGTGGGGACGCGCTACAACCTGACCAAGGATCCCGAAGGTCGGGCTATCTGCGGGGCGAGCTCCGGAGGAATCTGCGCCTTCACGGTCGCGTGGGAGAAGCCGGACGAATTCCGCAAGGTGATCAGCCACATCGGCAGCTTCACCAACCTCCGCGGCGGGCACGTCTACCCGAAGAAAATCCTCGAAGCGGAGAAGAAGCCGATCCGCGTGTTCTTGCAGGACGGTTCGGCCGACAACCGCAACAAGAACCCCGAACGCGATTGGTACTCGCAAAACTTGGCGATGGCCGCGGCGCTGCGGGAGAAGGGCTACGACTACAAAGCGGCTTTCGGCGACGGCGCGCACAATCACAAGCACGGGGCGGCACTATTGCCGGATCAACTGCGGTGGTTGTGGCGGGAATACAAAGCGAAGGAGTGAGCCGCGCGAATCACTTCCGGTCCTCGCGGATGAGGAAGACGAGCTGCTTCGCGCACAGCGAGATCTTGTCACCCGGGCGGAGCTTGGTGGGGCCGTTAACCTTGGCCCCGTTCAGGACGGTGCCGTTCTTCGATGCGATGTCGTGGAGTTCGCACGAACCGTCGCGGTGCACGACGATGGCACAATGCCGACGGGAGACGCATTCGTCGCGGATCACGACGCTATTGTCCGGCAATCGGCCGACGCTGTTCACCCCGACCGTGAGCGTGTGCAGTTGTTCGCCGTCTTGGATCCAGAAGCTGGGGTCCAAGCCGGTGCTGTAAACCCGGGTGTCGCCCCGGTCGGAATGACCGTCGGCGAGCCAGTCCAAATCTCCGCCCAGCGTCAGTTGGCCGCAACCGAGTTCCATCTGTTCGCGCGCGGCCCGGAACTCGGCCAGCCGGGGCTGCCCTTCCAAGTGCACACTGTGGAATCGAAGATCGGGCACGGCCCGGCCCCGGGGAACAATTGGACGGAATTGCGACTCTGACAATTCTACACGCGCAGCCGCCGAAACTTCACAAAGTATTAACAGTTTTCGGGTTTACGGCTAGTCCAGTCAAGCGAACTGTAAGCGGATTGCGCGGAAAGTTAGGGTTGGGCACGGCACAGCCGGAATGTGCATTCGCCCAACACTTCCGCTTGCCCGACGGTCCCCTACCCGACACAATGCCCGCATGGCACGAACCCCGCTCGCTTGGGCCAACCTGACGCACGACCGCGTCCGCTTCGGGCTGTTCGTCCTCGGCATCACCTTCGCCGTCGTGCTCATGTTCGTCCAACTCGGATTCCGCAATGCTTTACTCGATTCGAACACCCAACTCCATAGCAAGTTCAACGCCGACCTCGTGATGGTGTCGCCGAATCGGCAAGCGATCGCCATGCGCGAACCGTTCCCTCGGCGCCGGTTGCAACAGGCGGCCTCGGTGCCGGGTGTCCGCAGCGTCCACCCGCTCTACCTCGAGAACGCCCTCGGCACACTGCGCGACACGAACCCCGATTTGCAGCACCGCCTCCCGAACCGGGGCATCCGCGTCATCGGCGTCGATCCGGATGCCCACCTGTTGAATCTGCCCGAACTCGACCCCGACGACGAACGCAGCCAAATCGAACGCATCCGAACGCCGGGGACGGCTCTATTCGACCGCAACAGCAAGTCGGAATCGACGCGGGGCGGGATGGACCAGACGAGTTACGGCCCGCTCGCCGTGGGAGGCGCGACCGAATTGACCGGCCGCGATATCGAGTTCGTCGGCGACTTCGCACTCGGCACCGACTTCACCACCGACGGCACGCTGATCGTCTCCGAGCAGACCTTCCTAGAAATGCTGCGCAAGCCGTACACGTTCGGCACCGCCACCGCAGATGTCGATGTCGGATTGATCCGGTTGGAGCCCGGCACCGACCGCGACGAAGCGAAACGGGACATCTTGGCCGCGCTCGCGACCGGCGAGGAAGACGGCGACGTGGACGTGTTCACCGTCGACGAACTCAAGGACCGCGAGAAGTCGTTCTGGCTCACGAACACGCCCATCGGCTTCGCCTTCGGCTTCGGTATGTTCATGGGCTTCGCGGTCGGCCTGGTCATCTGCTACCAAATTCTGTCCGGGGACGTGTCCGACCATCTTCCCGAGTACGCCACGCTCAAAGCGATGGGCCACGGCAACCGGTATTTGGCGTGGGTCGTCCTTCAAGAATCGCTGATCCTCGCGGTCGCGGGGTTCGTCGTCGGCTTCTTCATTTCGTGGGGCGCGTACGCATTGCTCACGGCGAGCACCGGCTTGCCGATGGATATGACCCCGATGCGGGTGCTCAGTTTGTTCCTCGCCACCGTCCTCCTCTGCGCCGCCTCGGGGATGATCGCTCTCATCGGCCTGCTGAAAGCGGACCCGGCGGATGTGTTTTGAAACTGCGAAGGGGAAATGAACGATGCCGCGCGTGATCGTGTTGGCGGGGATCAACGGAGCGGGCAAAACGACCGCCTCCCGAGATCTATTGGTCAACGTGTTGAAGATTCCCGTGTTCACCAACGCCGATGCCATCGCGCGCGGATTGAACTCGCTAAACCCCGAATCGGAAGCGCTGCGCGCCGGCCAAATCATGCTCGATTGGATGCGCGAACTCGCCGATCGGAAACGGGATTTCGCGTTTGAAACGACGCTCGCGGCGCGGACGTACGCCCCTTGGTTGAAAGGTCTGCGACAATCGGGGTACGATGTCTATCTGTATAACTATTGGTTGGATAGTGCCGAATTGGCCCTCGCACGGGTCGCCGAGCGCGTTCGGGCTGGCGGGCACCACATCCCGGATCGAGACGTATTGAGATGCTATGCACGCAGTGCGAAGAACTTTCTCGAACTCTATCGTCCCATTGCGGATTACTGGGAAGTGATGGATAATTCATTCGGTCAGCGCGAACTTATCGCGCTCGGCGATCCGAACGACGAAGTGATCGGCGATCCGGATGTCTGGGCGCAATTCCTCAGGAGTGCCGATTATGATTAAAACCACATCACCGTTGCTGGAGAAGATGAAAACTCTCCGCTCAGAAACCGACGCTTCCTACGAGCGATCAAACCGCGAGGCCGTTCTCGAACACGCCCGCATGGGCCGCGAAGTGTGCGAATCCCGCGACGGTAAAGTCGTCTGGATCCCGCCGGCCGAAATCTTCGCGCGCTACGGATTCGACGAATTCGGTCGCCCGCTGCCCACCGCCGAGACGAAATGAAGCCCGTCCCCACCCTTCCGCCCGCCGGTCAGCCGCTGCTGCGCATCCGCGGAGTGAACCACACCTTCGGCAGCGGCGACGCGCAGACCCAAGTGCTCTTCGACAACAACCTCGAAGTGATGCCGGGCGAACTCGTCATCATGAGCGGGCCGTCCGGCTCGGGGAAGACGACGATTCTCACGCTCATCGGCGGCTTGCGCGGCGTGCAATCGGGCGACGTCGAAATCTGGGACGGCCTCGCCGGGAGCTACCGCAGCCTGCGCGGCTCGTCCGACGCCGACCTCGTGAAAGTCCGCCGGCTCATCGGCTTCATCTTCCAACGTCACAATCTCTTCGACTCGCTGCAAGCCGTGCAGAACATCCGCATGGCCCAACAGCTTTTCTCCGAAGGCCCCGCGGCCGAGGAGGACATCCGCAAGCTGCTGACCTACCTCGGACTCGCCCAGCGGATGAACTACAAACCGGCGGGCCTCTCGGGCGGCCAGCGCCAGCGCGTCGCCGTGGCGCGGGCGCTCGTGAATCGGCCGAAGCTGATCCTCGCCGACGAGCCGACGGCCGCGCTCGACGCCAACAGCGGGCTGGCCGTCATCACACTGCTGCAGAACTTGGCGCGCGAGCATGACCCGGAGGAGATTGCCAAGCTCATTCGCAAGCCTGGGGAACACGACGACGAATCCGGCCGGCTGACCGAAGAGCAAGCGGTATTATTGAAAGAACTCGCCGTCGAGAAAGGGGCGACGAGCCTGATCGTGACGCACGACGTCCGCATCATGAACCGCGCCGACCGCATCGTCCACATGGAGCGCGGCAGAATCGTTTCCAATGTCGTCGTCGCCGAACGCTTATTCGTCACCGAAGGATTGCGGAAGGCCGCGTTCTTCGCCGCGATTCTCCCGGAGCAGCAGCAGACCATCGCCGATGGCGTTTGCATCGGCGTGCATCCGAATCTGCCGGTGCCGTTCCATTTATCGACGAAGGAAGACCTGCCCGTGAGAATCTTCGCGGCCGGCGAAGCGATCGTGAAGCAGGGCGACCCCGTGGACGACGCCAGCGAGTTCTACCTGATCCGACAGGGCAAAGTGCGGATCGAACGGGATGCAGGGTTCGGTCCGACGAAGGTCGCGGAACTCGGCGTCCAAGATTTCTTCGGCGACCGCGCCCTGGTGACGAACGAACCGCGCAACAGCAGCGTGATCGCCGAGGAGCGGACGGAAGTTTACCGCATCGGCCGCGAGACCTTCCGCAAGTACGAAGCGACCAGCCGGCCGTTCATCATGCGCATCCGCGATGTGTACGGCGCGAAGTGAGGGTCCCGCCTTGCATCTGGCCGACGGCGCGCCGACCGGCTTCTCTATTCCGCATATCGGACTCACTTCGGCTTCGGCGAATGTTCCGGTGCCGATTTCGGACTCTGCGACGGCGGAGGACCGGGCCACCATTCTTCGAGCAGCAGCGCGGACAACTCCGCGGCCGCGCGCCACGCTTCGCCGAGGGCGCGGTTGTATTCCAACCGCGCTTCGGCCACCGTCCGCTGGGCTTGGACCATCCTCACGTAATCGAATTGACCCAGTTTGAATGCTTCGCGGGAGAGCTTGTCGGCGTCCGATGCTTTCGGGAGGATGTCGTCCCGGTATCGGTCGGCCAGCTCCCGCGCCGCCGAGTAGGTCCGCAACGCGATCGCCACCCGCTCCGCTAGTTCGTTTTCGACCCGGTCGACGTCTTGGCCCGCCATCGCGAACTCGGCCTTGAGCGCGCGGATGTTCCCCTGGTTTCGATTCCAAATCGGGATGGGAGCCGTCAACCCGACCAACCAGTCGTTCGATTTGTTCTGACCTTGGTAAACGTAGCCCGAGGTGAGCGTCACATTCGGAATGCGTTCGACTTCGGCCCGGTGAATCGCCGCGTGCGCCCGGTCGACGGCAACCTGGGCCGAGCGGATGTCGGGGTGGGTCGCCAGCACAGTCTCCAGCGTGCGATCCGCGTCGTATTTCGGCACGTCCTCGAAAGGACCGGCGACGGTTCCGATTTCGAGTCGCGGGTTGCCCACCGCGGCCGCGAGACGCTTGCGGGCACCGGGGAGTTCCCGGCGTGCCGATTCGGCTTGGGATCGGAGCCGCGCTTGTTCGACTTCCAACTGGATGAGGTCCAGCCGGGCGATCTGCTTGTTGTCGAGCAGAATTTGACCGTTTTTGACGGCATCGGCGGCCAATTGGGCGAGTTCATCCAGTACCCCTAGCCGCCGTTCTAAGGCGTACAAATCGTAGAAGGCCGCGCGCACGGAGCCGATGACCGCGTAACGCTCCCGCAACAAACCGAGGGTGGATTGATCCACTTCCCGCGCGGCGACAGCTTGCGACAGTGTGAGCTTCCGGCCGGTCACGATTTCTTGGCTGATCTGCGGCGCGGTGATGATGCCGCCGGGCCCCATGCGGTCGCCGAGTTCATCCGCGGAAATTGCCAGTACTGGATTCGGGTATAAGCCCGCTTGGGCGAATCGGCCCTGTGCGGCATCGATAGCGAAGCTCGCCCGCGCCAGCCGCGGATTTTGACCGACGGCCGTGCGGACCAAATCATCGACTTGGACCGGGCCGGTCGCGACCGGCTCAATTTGCTTTTGGTCGGTGAGAGGTTGAGTCAGGCTTGCTCTTTGTATGTCCGGCTGAGGAATCACCGATGGTCTCGGGCTTGATCGGGAATGCGGTTGCGGTTGGTAATCGCGTGGCGACGTACAGCCCATGGCACCGAGCAGGACCAAGATCGCCGCTGCTCTGGTATGGGTGCGCATCATGGCGTTATCTTCGGCAGAACCGTACCCGTCACTTGAAAAAGTCCGCCGACGCCAAGGACTTTGCTCAAGTTGCCGACACTACCACGGTCGCCCCGGGGACCGCGGAGACAATGCGGTCGAGCAGAGACGGCCCGAACCAGCTCCGGTACCATTTGCGGTGACTCCGGCCGACGATGATGTGCGTGATGCCGTACTCCACGGCGAAGCCGGCGATGGCACCGGGGACGTCCCGGCCTTTGAATTGCAGCGGAATTCCATTCGCCTGTCGCGCTTGGGTCAGTGTGTCGGCAACCCGCCGCTGCGTGGCCGCATCGACTTTCTCCGCACTTTCCTCCGGCGTCTGGATGTAAACCGCATACCAAGGCGCACCCAACCGGTCCGCGAGGCGAGCGCCGGCGCGGAGGAGTTTGGGCGCCGACGGACTGCGGGACGAGACGCACACCATCACGCGCTCCGAAGCGCTCGGTTCCCCGCCCGACTTGCGCTCGTGCCGACGGCGGTCGAGCAAGTGGGCCAAATGCTCCAAGGCGATCTCGCGGAGTTGCTCCAGATTCTCGGAAGTGAAGAAATTCTCCAGCGCCCGTGCGGCCCGGTCGGGCGGGTAAACCTTGCCCAAACGCAGCCGTTCTTGCAAGTCTTCGGCGGGGAGGTCGACGTTGACGATTTGATCCGCATTTTGAAGGACATAATCTGGGATGCGCTCCTTCTGCCGCGCGCCGGTGAAACGCTCGACGGTGTCATAAAGGCTCTCCAAGTGCTGGATATTGAGCGTGCTGAGTACATGAATCCCGGCCCGCAGCAATTCCTCGACGTCCTCGAACCGTTTGGTGTGTTCGCCGCCGGGGGCGTTCGTGTGGGCCAACTCGTCGACGAGCACGACGGTCGGACGGCGCGCGAGGATGGCTCCAACGTCCATTTCCTCCAGCACGATCCCGCGGTATTCGATTTTGCGCGCGGCGATC
>JAYTBD010000757.1:0-3088 GCA_043737155.1 Fimbriiglobus sp.
CCCCGTTGGGGCGGATGAATTATGCCCCCTGACCCAGGGCTTCCGCCCTGGGCTATAAACGTCGGCCCCGTTGGGGCGAAGAATGGTGCTCGTACTTCATTGTGCTTCGCTCCTCACCGGTCCCACTCCGCACGTCACCGCACCCGGCTCAGCCGGTCGGTATCTGCGTTCAGCGCGCCGATCACCCAGCGGTTCACATCGTTGAGCATATCCTGGTGCAAGCGGTGCGTCGTGGCGTAGGTCCGCAATCGCACGTCGGCCCCGGCGGCGTAAAGCAGCTTGTAATCTTGCCGGGCGACGGAGCAGGGGAGTACCGCATTGGCGATGCCGTGGCCGATGAGGAAGCGCATCGGTTTGAGCGCGGCGAAGTCGAAGCCCGGCTCGCCCGTCGGAACTTTGGGTATGCCGCCGTTGAGCGAAACGACCCCCGCGACCCGGTCGCCCATGGCGAAGGCGGCGCGGTAAGCCGCGGCGGCCCCTTCGCAGACGCCGACGAGGAAGATGCGCTCGGTGTGGATGTTGCAAACCCGGCGGACCGATTCCACGGCCTTGATGATGTACTCGTTGACGGTGCCGACGTGGCGGTCGTCGGTGCTCCAGCCGCACGCCAAGTGGCCGTCTTCGCGGACGCCCATGAGTTCGGGGCCGCGGAGGCTCAGGGCGACGAAGTTCCGCCGGCTCATCCGGGGGACGAGTTCGAGCACCTGTTCTTCGTTGCTCCCTTGCGCGTGGAACATGACGAGCAGCGGGTAGGCGTAGCGGGGTTCGTAGCACTCGGGCAGGAAGGTTCGGAACATCGGGGCCGTCTCGAGGGACGGTCCGGCGGCATCGAATCCTTCCGCCGGGCGGTCGAGCCGCCATTTTGAACCGGTCGAGGCCATGGTCATCCTGTCGGGCTGGTTGATTATTGCCCGCGTGCGCACTTCGGAGAGGGGCCGAGGTGAATCCGGGGCGGCGGCACAAGGCACGGGTCGAACGTCCAAACTCTATGTCGTGCGCGGGTTCGGGTCAACGCGGGCCGTTCGCAACTCCAGTGAAAATCTCGCTTTCCCCGAGGTTCCCAGCGGGTTACGGCGCCTGTGCCGACTGTACCGAACTGGGCAAAGTAGGGAGAGTGCGGCCACTCTGCCGATAATGATGCTCCGCACCCACAATAGCGATAGCGCATGTGGCGCAATCGCGCCAATCGCGCCCCGAAATCGGGGCGCGCAATCAGGGAATTTAGCGAATCCAACCAAGACTCAGTTAAGCCCCCGGCGGGTGTCGCGCCTAGGGGAGTTGAGGGAAAATGCGATTGGAGCGGCTGGAAAGGTTCCGATTGTAGCGGTTGTAACGATCAGCGAACCAATCCTTTCGAGATCAGATAGTTCAATACGAGCGCAACCCCTTGCTCGACGGTCTGCGTCGCAGCGTCCCACGTTAGCTCCGGTTCCAGCGGGGCTTCGTACGGATCATCGACGCCGGTGAAACCCATGCCCTTGCCGGCGGCGACGGCGTCGCGAGCTTGCTTGTAGAGACCTTTAGGATCGCGTTGTTCGCACGTTTCAATCGGCGTGTTGACGTGGACTTCGATGAACGGGATCGCCCCGGTTTTGTTCCCCTCGTGGATCTTGCGCGCCGCGTCGCGGTCTTTGCGGTAGGGACTGATGAAGCTCGACAGTGTCAACAATCCGGAGTCGGCGAACAGTTTGGAAACTTCGCCGATGCGACGGATGTTCTCCTCGCGCTCTTCGGGGCTGAAGCCCAGTCCGAATCGCTTGGCGCTGGCTTCTGGCAAACCGCGGGTGTCCATCAGAATCTTCGGTCCGGCGTTTAGGCCGAAGCGAATATTGTCGCCGTCGAGCACATACGCCGCGTTGCCGCGCCGGATAAGCACTTGTTCAATGGCTAGGGCTAGCGTCGACTTGCCGGAGCCGGATAGCCCCGTGAACCAGATGGTCGCGCCGGTCTGTTTTAGCAGAGCGTGCCGCTCGTCGCGCGTCACGGTGCCGACGTGGTAGAAAACCTGGGTCGGTAGCATGTGGGCCATCGAAACCTTCGCGGAGAGCGCGCAGAATACCCTTCAACTTTACGGGAGCGCCGCCGGGGGTCACGCCCATTCGGGTGGAACTCGGGACCGCGCGCGGCCGGGAGTACCGACTGCAACCGTTGTTTCGTGCGCGACGGTTAGGGCACGCGGAACGGCAGCGCCCGAGCGACTTCCCGCCCCGTGATCGAATCCCGGACTTTGAAGTGCACTGTGTACTTCCCCGGTCGCGACGGCGCGTTGAACTGGAGTTGCAGATAGTAATCGCGCAAGTGGCTTTGGCTGAAGTCCACTTTCGGATCGATCAACTCTAACTTTTGCTCTTGCGATTTTCCGATCAGAATCAGCGGTTGATCGTTGCTGTCCCGCATCTGCCACGTGCAGATCAGTTTCGTGAGGAAACCGTCGACGCCGTTCTGGTTCGCCGGTTCACTCGCGATGTTGCCCAATTCGAAATAGATCAAGTTCAGCGTGCCCGGCTTCAGCAGCGGACTCTCCGGCAGCGCTTCGTAGCGCCCGAAGTTCTTGACCGAGCGGCAGAAGAGCGCCTTCTCGATGGTCATCGGCGCCCGTTTGTTCAACTGGCCCGCGACGGCGGCGAACTGGCCCGCGACCACCGCGAGTTCTTTCGGATCGGCCTGGGCCGGGTTCACCTTCGACGCTTTCACCAGCGCCGGCACCAATTGCAGGACCATGTCTTGATTCGCCTTCTCCAACGTCTCGATCAGCGGCATCGCGGTTTCGGGCCGGCCGTCCACGTACGCCCGCAGTATCCCAACCAGCGCCGATTCCGGCGCGGGCGGTGTCACGGTCGGCGGCAATTGAACCGGTGGATCTTTCGCAATTTCGTGCGGAGCTTCGGCCATGCTGGGAACCGGTTCCACAGGGGCGACTACGGTCTTGGCGGAGTTTAGCGGGATGGAGACGCCCGGTTTGCGCGCGATGGCGAAAGGGACCTGCGGCGGCGCGGTCGTTTCGGGCGCGGTCGGCCACGACGTCTCGCGCGTGTCTTGCCCCGAGCCGATCGTCATCGCGCAGGCCGGGAGCAACGGCAGCAGGAGC
>JAYTBD010000758.1:0-3085 GCA_043737155.1 Fimbriiglobus sp.
CCGACGACGTTCTTCGCGGTGATCAGCGGGAACTTCGCCGATTGCGTGAACACTTCGCACCGGCACTCGCCGCTGGAGATCTTGCTGATGATCCGCAGATACGTCCCCGTCTGCGGCTTGCCCACCTGCTGAACCGGCGTGTCGACCTTGGGTTTGTTCCCGGATCGCGGCAGATCCAACACCAAGCCGAACGCGAGCACATCGCCGGTTTGCACGGTGCGTTCGAAACCCGGCAAGTGGCCGCCGCGGAATTTCACCGCGACCTGCTTTTCGTCGCCGGGGATCGCTTCGACGGTGCCCACCGACCCGAAATCTTTTTCGATCATCAACCCGGCCAGACGGGCGATATTGTCCGCGTTCGGCGTTTCGGTGGAGCGGACCACGGCCGAGGCAATCCCGGTCGAGCCGTCGAGCTGCCGGGTCTCGATCCGGTAAGTACGACCGTCGCGGACTTCCAATTTCACGAAGTGCGTTTTGACGCCGGTCAGCTTCAAACTCTCGGGATCGTCGAACGACTTCCACCCATGCTGGGCGAATCGTTTCCAGAGCGGCTCCCAATTCTTCTCCGGGGTCGCCCGCAGATCGATGACTTCGACGCGGCCGAGTTCGTCGCCGACGACGGGTTGCAGAGCCGCTTTCAAATCTTTGCAGATGCGCTCGCGGACGGGTGTGGACAACGCCGGGTGCACCGGGGTTTGCACCACGACCCGCCACGTGTACGGCGTCTTGAATTCCGCATCCGCCGCGGGAACCGAAAGGGTCGTGAGCAAGCACAGCCCGAGTGCAGAACCGAACCGCATGGGGAACCTCCTGGCGGTGATTCGCAATTGTAGCACGATCAGCCGTCCGTATTGTAAATGTGAAACCGATGTGGGTTGCATCGCGATTTTGGCTGTCCCGTAGGGGCACCCCTTGTGGGTGCCCGGAATCGGATGCCCAAGGATCGTTGCGATGACGGGCATTCTTCACATGATTCTTACACTTCGGATCATGGTCCGTCCGGGCACCCACAAGGGGTGCCCCTACAAAAAGAATGCATGAGCCCAGTCAACGAGAACTCGTCCATGATTTGCGGTGTGCTGTTCGATTTCGACGGGACCCTTGCCGACAGCTTCGCGGCGATCGCGAGCAGCACGAACCACGTCCGCGAATCCTTCGGCCTCCCGCCGATGACCGAAGCGAGCATCCGCCGCTACGTCGGCTACGGGCTGGGAAACTTGCTCGGTGAACTTTGCCCCGGTTACGATGTCGGACTCGCGGTCGCCCGGTATCGGGCCCACCACTCCGGCGTTATGCTGGCGAACACGAAGCTGTTTCCGGGCGTGCGCGAGACGCTCGACCGATTGAATCAACGCGGATTCAAGATGGGCGTTTGCAGCAACAAAGCCGTGGCGTTCACCCGCTCGCTGATCGCCGGACTCGGTTTGACGGAACTATTGCCCGTTGTGCTGGGCCCGGAAGATGTCGCCGCGCCGAAGCCCGACCCGGCCATGCTCGTCGAAGGCTGTCGGCGCTTGGGTGTGCCGTTGAACGAAGGCCTCTACATCGGCGATATGGTCGTGGATGTCCAAGCGGCGAAGGCGGCGGGCCTGCCCGTTTGGCTCGTCCACATCGGGATGGCGGGTACCGATGATCCGCGCGAAGCCGGGCCGGATCGGATCTTGACGCAGTTCTCGGACATCGCGGATTTGTTACTCGCCCAGGAGCAGGCATGAAGCGCGAATTGATCAGCACCGGCGGCAAGTGGGAACCGATCATCGGCTACTCGCGGGCGGTTCGCGTCGGGCCGTTCGTCCACGTGTCCGGCTGTACCGCCATGACACCACAGGGCCTCATCGGCAAAGGGGACGCTTATGCCCAAACGGTGCAAGTGCTCAAAACTATCGAGGCGGCGTTGGAAAAAGCCGGGGCCAAGCTCGAGCACGTCGTCCGCACGCGAATGTACCTCACCGACATCGGGCAGTGGCAGGACGTCGGCCGCGCCCACGGCGAAGTATTCGGGAGCGTCCTCCCGGCGACGACGATGGTCGAAGTTTCCAAATTGATCGACCCCGATATGCTCATCGAGATCGAAGCCGAGGCGATTGTGCCGGAGGGCTGAGTCAGGTCCGGTGTTTCATTATTGACTGTCCGTTTCGGAATGCCGGTGATCGGTTCCCTCTTCAGCCCGAAGGGCTGGGAGATCTCAGACCAGGGCAACGCCCTGGGTACCACGACCCGGATGCCGTCGCCATCGCCCCGCCCCAGACCCGGATGCCGTCGTCCCCGACCCAGGGCGTTGCCCTGGGCTAAGTTCTCCCAGCCCATTCGGGCTGAAGAAGCGTCGGCGCGGCATCCTCGTTCACTTCAATTCGTTGTAGCGCCACGTCGGCACGTTGGGTGGCAGTTGCCCCATCAGGAATGCTTCTTCCCCGATGGACGCCTTGAGCTTCTTCAGGGCGGCCCGGCGCACGGTGACGTAGTAGAAATCGCAGCGGGCGTCGCGGACGGCGTCCCAGACTTTGTACAGCCGGTCGGTCTCCATCACGGCCACGTCGTACTGCTCGGAGCGGTCCCGCTCCAGCGTTTGTTTGTCGGTCAGATGTTTGCGGTAGCCGCGGTTGAACTGGACCAACTCGTTCACCGCGTTCCGGTCGGGCAAGCGGTAGCTCTCGGACACCTTCGGCGCGTCGGCGAACTCGGTGTAGCGCCTCCGGAGGATGTTGATGTCGTCCGAAAACTCCGCGCGCTTCGCGAACAGGTAGGAGCTCTCGCGCTTGTCGAGGATCTCCAAGTCGATGGCGGTCTTCTGCAGCGCTTCCCGCATCGCGGGCCACTTCTCCTCGGTCGGCGGCGCTTCCAACAATCCCGGCGGCGTCGTCAGCAGCATGAACGCCAAAAAGAGTTCGTTTCCAGTCATGGCGGGCTCCCCGGTATGGACGCCCGCGCTCGGCGCGGGGCGTGCGGTATCGGCCCGGCGGCCGAAGCGCGCCGGGTCGGGGTCGAACAGTGGGACGCGGGTTCGCGCGCCGGGCGAACGGAGGGTGCTGCGGGGCGGGTCGGGAGGGGCGGGGCGGCGACGGTCGGGAGTGAGAAACCGTCGGGA
>JAYTBD010000759.1:0-3085 GCA_043737155.1 Fimbriiglobus sp.
ACCCGAGGAGCGACGCGACGCCGGGGATCGTGACCCAGTTTACGACCCGTGTCAACCTCGACTCGGGATCGGGTCCCCCCGACGCCCCGCCTTGTCATCCCGACCCCGTTCCCGTAGTTTGACACTTCGCATTTTGCCTTTGAAACTCGGCGAATTCGGGAGATACCTATGGCGGGGCGCAAGGCTGGCGGCGGACGGAGCCGCTTGGATTTACGTCGGCAGGCGGAAGCGGCGGAAGCCCGCGATGGCGGTGCCGCCGTCGAGAGCGAAGAGATCGAAGCGGACGATGCCGACGATGAGGACGAGGACGAAGACGAAGAGGGCGACGGCGAGGAAGCCGCCGAGGACGACGCCGCGGCCGAAGAAGACCCCGCGGCGGAGGACGACGACGACGCTGGCGACGACGACGACGAGGACGGGCCGAAGAAGAAAAAGAAGAAAGCGAAGGTGAAGGCGCCGGCCAAGGTGAAGGTCAAGAAGGCCCCCGCCAAGCGGAAGCCGAAGGTCGTCAAGGAAGTGCGGCAGCGGGCGATCTGGGTCGTGTTCGACAACGCCAGCAAGCGCGTGGGCACGTTTTCCTACCCGCAGAAGAAAGAGGCCGAAGAGCTGATGGCCGCGAAGATGGAAGAGAAGAAAACGACGTTCTTCATCCAACTGATCAAGGAACCGATCGAAGAGTAATTCGATCGACCCCGCGAAGCGGCCTTCGAGCACTCCAGAGTGATGTCGCTCAAAGAGGAGAAGTGATGCGCCGCTTCGCACCCGGGTTCCTTCCGCTCGCGCTGCTCCTCGTTTCCGCCTCCGCGGCCCCGGTGCCCAAGGAAGCGCTGACCCCGCCGATGGAACTCCTCTTCGGCAAGCCCGACGACGCCTCCAAATCCTGCGACTACAAACTCGACGGCAAGACGCTCATCATCACCGTGCCGGGGACCGTCGAATCCCCCGCCACCGCTCTCGCGGGGGCGCCGCGCACCAAGAAGGAAGTCACCGGCGATTTCGAGATGGAAGCGGTCGTCTCGTACAAGCTCCCCGATCCCCCGATCGGCGGCCACGCCGGGGCGGGCTTGGCCATCTGGCAGGACGACCGGCGCTTCGCGCTCGCCAACCGGCACCACTGGCCCTCGGGCGGCGTGAAGTACACGGGCGGGTTCGACGTCCACTACGAGCACCCGGACGGGACGCGCGTCTCGCACGGCGCGGTCCTCGACGCCGACACCGGCCCGGAAAAGAAAGCCCGCCTCCGCCTGCGCCGCCAGAAGGATACGATCACCACTTGGGAAAGCCGCGACGACGGCAAGACGTGGAACAAGCTCACCGAAGCGGAACTGAAACTGCCCGCGACGATCAACGCCGGCGTGGTCGTCCACAATTCGCTCAAGGCGAAGATGGTCGTGACCTGCGACTCGTTGACGATCACCCCGCTCGGGAAGAAGTGATTGCGGAAACTCTCCGTCGGAGGCCAAATCCGACCGCATCGTTCGCGCCTACAATAGCCGCACATCTCCTCCGTAGCGCGAACCCATGGCGGCCACCGATCTCGTTTTGGCGATCACCGGTGCGAGCGGCTCGGCGTACGCCCTGCGTTTGCTCGAAGTGTTACTGCGCGCGGGGCGGACGGTCCATCTCGTCATCAGCCCGGCCGCGACGGAAGTCTTCGACCGCGAGATCGGCCGGGCCATCCCGCTCGACCCCGGCTCGTTCGACCCGGCCGTTTTGCTCGGGCCCGCGGCGACTGGCTTGGACTTCGGTCGGTTGAAGTACCACAACTTTCGCAACTTTCAGGCGGGCATCGCCAGCGGCTCATTCCTCACCGGGGGGATGGTCATCTGCCCGTGTAGCATGGGGACGATCGCCGCCATCGCCCACGGGATCTCGGGGAACCTGATCCACCGTGCCGCCGATGTGCATCTGAAGGAGCGGCGCAAGTTGATCGTGGTGCCGCGCGAGACGCCGCTGGGGTTGGTGCAGTTGAAGAATCTGGTCGCCATCGCCGAGGCCGGCGCGGTCGTGCTCCCGGCGATGCCGGCGTTCTACACGCTGCCGCAGAGCGTCGGGGACATGGTCGATTTCGTGGTGGGCCGTATCTGCGATCAACTCGGGGTCGACAGCGGCTTGGCGAAGCGCTGGGGAGTCGTGGAAAAAGAGGGTTGACCGCAGAGTTACACAGAACGACGACGGCAGTGGGCGGCTCCGACGATTCGATCCTGAAAGTGCCAGAGTGCTTTGGCGCACCCAGCCCCACTCAGCGGCATCGCCGGGACCGCTAATGGGAATGCGGCACGACGAATCAGCGAGAACACCGCCTCTGAATCGAAGGGATCGCCACACGGATGACAGTGCTGACTGAGTCGCCTATTTGATGAACGTCTTCAACTCCGCGAGTGTTCGCTGCTGTCGATCGAGTTCGTCACTCTGTACCCGGTCCGCTTGATGACCCTTTCCGCTTCCTTGACGTTTTGTCGACTCAGCAAGGCAGAGCAGACCGCGAGATCGAGAAGCTCCTTTTCAAAGTCCGATAGGTCCTTGCGTCGAGCATCAACTCGCTCGAGTACCTTGGCGAAGTCCTCGGGCGAGCTGAACGCCACATCGGAGGCGAGCAGTCGATTTTCGATAATTGCGCCTGCAGAACTACCTTGCAGATCACCGACGGTTTTCCGGAATAGTTTGACCTCAGCAGACAGGGCCGGGAAGGTGGGTAGTGCGTAAGATAACGGATCGAGTAAGGCGAGGGACTTCGAAGATCGTTCGCCCCGCAGCACGACCTTCCACTCCACGGGATCAGAAATGATCACATCATCTCGGTGAGACACTCGGACCCTGAGTGAATAGGTGCCGGATTCTAAAGTCAGATTATCGAATGGAGATAGGCACAAATGCTCCCGGTCAATTTTTCCGGATGGAAGACGATAATCGGTAACGCGAACTGGCACGGTGGTTAAGACTTGCTGTTGCAGGATCTGGACATCTTGATACGAATGACCACCGGGCACTTTGAGTTCGTAAGACACGCTATCAGACCATATCGACCGCTTCCGCTTAAACGACAGATCTCCGGCCGAGTGGTTCTCCAGCGACGCCGCGAAGA
>JAYTBD010000760.1:0-3084 GCA_043737155.1 Fimbriiglobus sp.
GTTCATCCCCCAAAATGCACTGAATCAAGGGAATAAGTCAATAACAGCCTCTAGAGGTGTCAGCGTCGGACGCTCCTCGCCCGGCTGCAAATCGGCGAGCCGGCGGAAGAAGCAGGCGTTCCGGCGGCTCGTGGGGTCGCAGTACTCGGCGGGCATCAGGTGCTCGTCCGACGGATATACTTGCGGAGGATGTCGTTGGCGGTCGAGGACATTTCCGCCCCGCTGATCAACTTCTTCTTGTCGACTTTTTTGATGGGGGTGCCGTCGGCATTGACCGCGGGTGCGTCCATCACCGTGCTGCCTTCGGGCACTTGCGGGACGGCGCCGGGTTCGTCGTCGAGGCCGAGCAACATCGCGGCGGCGCTGTCGTGCTCGCTCGACTCGTCCGTCACTTCCGGCGGAGCACCGGAGATTTTGACGGGGGACATCGGGACTTTGGGGGAACTCTTGGTCGCGGGGACTTTGGGGGCGACGACGGCTTTGAGCTTGTCCGCGGTACTGGGCGACACGGCCTTGAGCGCTTCGGGGAGCGGGGTGCTGTCGGTGCGGCGCTTGATCGGGGCTATGTCGAGTTTGAATTCGAGCGGCCCGAGTTTCAAGCTGTCGCCATTGGCGACTTCCACTTCGCCGGTTACGACTGAGCCGTTGATGACGGTACCGTTGGTACTGCTGAGATCTTGGACGTAGACTTTGCCTTCGCGAATGAGAATCGCGCAATGTTGTTTGCTCACGGCCGAACTCGCGGGGCGGAGGTTGCACTCCGGATCCCGGCCGATGACGAACTTCTCACCCCCGATGGGGATGGCGCGGCCTTGGTTCGGCCCCGCGGCGATCACGATCAGATTGACTTTCATAGGTTCCGAATGTCCTCCACACAGCGTTCGGTCACCGCGGGACGGGAGATGTCGGACCGCGGTGTTCCGCTAACGGCAATCGGTTTCCGGGCATAAATTCCGGTGGGGGGACAGGGACCCACGCGAATCGGCGAAGAATGTCATTATACTATATCGGGGAGCGAAGAGGCTTCCACACACCGATTCTAGCCGACGGGTTCGGAATTATGCAACGATTTTTTCCCCGATCCCCCCATCTTATCCTTTTGATCCTCTTCGGCGGTTGCGGACCCACCGCGATTCCGACCGCGTCGAGCGGACCGGCGAAGCCGTACGCCGGGAAAAGTTTGAAGATCGCCGTCGCCGATCCCGCCCTCGCGACTGAGATACGCGGTCGCGCCCAAGCGTGGGCCAATCGCACCGACGCCAAGGTCACGGTCGTCGGCGATAAACCGCCGGGCGATATCTCGGACGCGGACATCGCCATCGTCACGCAGTCAGGCATCACCGGGCCGGCTTCGCGCGGCGAATTGGTGCCGGTACCGGAATCGCTCTCGGCCAACGGCAAGGCATTCCGCTGGGACACGCTCTTCGTGCCGTACCAGACATCGCTGGTGCAGTGGGGCTCGCAGCTGGTGGCGGTGCCGATCGCCGGGGACGGTTTGGTCTGCATCTACCGCGCGGATTGCTTCGGCGACCCCGCAGCGGCCAAAGCGTTCCGCGATCGCTACCAGCGCGACCTCGTCGCCCCGCGCACATGGGAAGACATCGCCGAGATCGCCGCCTCGTTCAACAAGCCCGGCCAACCGAGCCTGGCGCCGCTGCCGGCGGATCCCGCCGGGGCGCTGGCCCTATTCCATCAGATGGCGGCCTGTTACGACCGTTCTCCCATCGGGACGGGGAACAAAGAAGAAGGCGGCGCCGCACGGGCGCTGTCGTTCCATCTCGACATCGCCGCGGACAAGTTCCTACCCCGGTTGAACGCCCCCGCGTTCGCGGCGGCGTATTCGTGGTTCCACAACACCGCGCCGTACAGGCCGGCCACTGCGGGGGATCCGTTGGCCGCGATCGGCACGGGGAGCGCGGTCGTCGCCATTCTGACGCTCCGCGAGGTGGCTAGGTTACCGCGCGATCCGAAAACCGGCGCCATCTCCGATGTCTTCGGAATCGCCCCGGTCCCGGGCACGCGGACTTTCTTCAACGCCGAAAATCAACCGCAGCAAGCCGTGGGCGGGCGGAACGCGATCCCTTACCTCGGGGATAACGGGGCCTACGCCATCGTCTACAAAAGCAGCGCGAACGCCGCAGCCGCGTGGGACTTTCTGACCGACCTAACCGGTCCCGATGGTAGCGCCGGCACGGTTGGCGAAAGCCAACTCGGCGCCGGGCCGCTGCGCGAGGGCCATGTGACCGGGCCAACGGGCACCGCGATCTGGCAGAGCTACGGCTTCGACGAAGCGCGGACCAAAGACCTCGGCGGCGCGATGCTCGCGTTCACCAATTCGATCGTCGCCAACCCCGCGCCGCCCCTGCGAACCCCGGATGCCGCGCAGGTCTACGCGATTCTGGACGCCCAACTCCGCCGGGCCGCGAGTGGTCAGGCAACGGGGCCCGAAGCCGCCGCTGCGGCGAGCGCCGCTTGGGCCGAGCACGACCGAATGCAGGATTCGGCGCAGCTGAAGCGTTGGCGGCGCCAAGCGACCGGATTGGATTGAACTCCGCCCAATTTCCGGATTCTGCCGAACCCGAACCCTACCGGGGGTGTCGCTTCCACTCCGCGTGCTTGACTTTCGTCGTCCGCGGGCGATGATAGTACAGATGCGGACGATTCGTTTGCCCGCGTGCCAGGAATGGACTGCACCTTTCAGGGGGGTCGATCACGAAGGCGAACCAGCACCGCGTGCCGTTCGGCTTTATGTATTGTCGATCTCCCGGGGGCCATGCCTAAAGGGAGATCACTTGAACAGCGTCGCCACCCTGCTACCTCTCTCCGAGTCGGTCGGCGTGCCTGCTTCGACCGCCACCCTCCGCCTCCGCGACATCCCCGATGCCCTCCAGCGCGCTTGCCTCGCCGCCCAAACCGCGGCCGATAACAAGGGCCAAGAGATCGTCATTCTGGATCTGCGGAACGTCACCCGCCAGTTCGACTTCTTCGTGATTGCGACTGGTACCAGCCGCCGGCAGATCCACACCATCGTGGAAGAGATCGACGCCACGCTCCGGCGCGCCGGCGATACCCGGAGCGGGGTCG
>JAYTBD010000761.1:0-7543 GCA_043737155.1 Fimbriiglobus sp.
CGGCCTTCGGGGTAGTCCTTCGCTTGCTCTTCGGTCAGGCAACCCATCGGGAGTGTCGGCGGCGGATCGGGCATCGCCCAGATGCTGAAGCCGAGTTCATCTGAAAACGCCAGTGTCGCGGGCCACAATTCGCACCGGCTACGCGTCGGCAGCAATTGCCAAATCGTCCGGATCGCGGCCTCGCTCGATTCCCCGCGCTTCAGACAGATTCGCCCGCCATCGATCAGCGCTTGCGTACTCCCGAGCAGAAACGGACCGTCCCCGGCTTTCAGCAGCGCGTCGAGATCTTCGACCCGCCGCGGTGGCAGCGGCTCCGCCGGCCATGCGAGTGCCGGGAGTTCGCCGCGGTTCGAGAACTCGGCGGGGAAACGTTCGGCGATGGCGAACGGATCGCCGAGGGCGTCGTAGAGCGGTTGGCCGAGGATCAAAAAGTGGAAGCCGAGGACGCCGGATGGGAGGTTGCCGACCCGCACCACGGCGGCGTGCGTCTTCCCGACGGGGAGCGCGAAAAGCGCCGCTGACACGTCGGTGTCAACGGGCTTGACGCCGAAGCGCACCACCATCAACCGCGCGGCTTCTTCCCAAACGAAGGGGAACCCTTCCGACTTGGCCACGGTGCGCGGGCCGGCCGGCTCCGCGGCGAGGAGGGCTTGTTGGATCGAAAAATCGAAGGCCATGGGTGTCCCGGGTTCAGGCGTTCGCCAGTACGCGCAGTTCGCGCGGCAGCGGGAACTTGACGTGCTCCTCGCGGATGACGCGGTTCTCGACGGTCGCGCCGAAATGCTCCTTCAAGAACGCGATGCAATCTTGGACGTGCTCCTCCGGGGCGCTCGCCCCGGCGGTCACGAGGACCGTGTCGTCCGACTCGAACCAGTCCGCGCGCATCTCCGATACGCGGTCGATGAGGTGCGCCCGCAGGCCTTTCTGCCGGGCGATCTCCGCGAGCCGGTTGCTGTTGGAACTGTTCTGACTGCCGAGCACGATGACGATATCGACCTCGGGCACGAGTTCCGTCACCGCTTCTTGCCGATTCTGCGTGGCGTAGCAAATGTCGTCCTTACTCGGCCCGACGATCTGCGGGTACTTGTCCCGCAGCGCCGCGATGATGCCTCTGGTTTCATCCACGCTCAGAGTCGTTTGCGTGAGGAACGCCAACTTCGCATCGGCGGGGATCGTCATCGCGTTCACGTCGTCGATGTCTTCGACCAGCACCATCGCCGCGGGGGCTTCTCCCATGGTGCCGATGACTTCGTCGTGTCCCTCGTGGCCGATCAGTACGATCGTGTACCCTTCCTTGGAGTATTTGATCGCTTCCATATGGACCTTCGTGACCAGCGGGCAGGTCGCGTCGATGGCCCGCAGGTTGCGGGCACGCGATTGATCGCGGATCTCGGGTGACACCCCGTGGGCGCTGTAGAGGACGGTGCCGCGCTCGGGGACTTCCGAAATGCTGTCGACGAAGATGACGCCTTTGGCCGTGTATTGTTCGACGATGGGCCGGTTGTGGACGATCTCGTGGTAGGCGTAGATGGGCGTGCCGAAGTGCTTCAAGGCCATTTCCAAGGCGTCGATGGCCATGTTGACACCGGCGCAGAAGCCGCGCGGATTCGCCAGTAACACATGCATCGCGGTGACCTCGGTGCGGGAGTCCTGTGTACCAATCTATTCCGCGTCGGCGAAGCCGTGAACCCAACCCCCCGGGCGCAGGGGCGATATGCCGGCAGAATCGCGGAGCCAGAGGCCCCGTTCCACACAGGTTCCAATGCGGAATGCGGGTGGATCATCGGTGAGCTGTCCAGCATCTTCGGCCGAGGTCGTGAATATCAATTCGAAGTCTTCCCCGTCGGTGAGGGCGTGTTCCAACGGCGTCTTCCCGGTTTGCTGCGCGAGCGCGACCGCATCCGGGTGGATCGGTATCGCGTCCGCATCGAGGATCGCCCCGCAACTACTGGCGTCAAGAATGTGCTGCAGGTCGGCGGTGAGCCCGTCGCTGATGTCGATGCAGGAATTGACTTTGACCCGCGTCAGGATTGCTTCGATTTCGCGGAGCCGCGGACGCGGTTCGAGATGACGGCCGAGGATACTGCCCCCGCATGGGCCGGTGACGAAGATCGCATCGCCGACCTTGGCGCCAGAGCGGAGCAAGGGGCCGCCTTCGGACGCTTCGCCGAAGACGGTGACCGAAACGACGAGTCCGCCGTCCCAACTGTTGGTGTCGCCGCCCACGATGGCCACGCCGAACTCGCGGGCGAGTTCTTCCGCACCGAGGAAGAGTTCCCGAGCTTGATCCGCGCCGAATCCGACTTTCGGCAGGACAATCCCGATTACTGCCGCCGTGGCCCGCCCACCCATGGCGGCAATGTCGCTGAAGTTCACGCCCATCGCTTTGCGACCGATGGCCCGGACACTCGCTTCGCCCACGAGGAAATCCGTCCCTTCGGTGAGGATGTCCGTCGTGACGAGCAGCCCTCGCTTCGGCGGGACCAACACGGCGCAATCGTCGCCCGGTCCTACCGTCACCGTTTCTGCCGACAGCGTGCGGGATCGGATCCAGCGGATCAAGTCGAACTCGGCGGACACGGATTGCCTCGGTTGTACCCATTGTGCCGGCCTCAGTTTGAGGCTTGGCGGGATTCGCCCCGGGAAGAATTCACGAGTTGGACGGAATTCTCTCACCGGGCCGCGAAGGATGTTCTACATTTGTTTCACTCACAATGGCGTACCCCGTCGACTTTCGGAGCGATTCCCGCATGATCCCCACGCGCACCCTGGCGGTCGAATTGGACACCGAACCTTTCCCCAGTAGCCCGCTGATCGCCCAGACCTTCGGCGAGCCGCGCTTCCACACCGAAGGCGATATCGCCGCCGTGGCCTTCGTGGCCGACGGTACCCTCTGGTCCGTGGACGAATCGGGCGTGCTCCGGCATTGGTCCGCCGAGGGGCACTCGCTCCAGCGCTCGTTCCTCAGCGATCTCGAAACCCTCTGGTGTTTCAACGCCGAGGCCGACCTGCTCGCCAGCGGGAACGACGACCTGCTGATCTGGAGTACGGCCGAGGGGCAGCTGATGTATCGCATCCCGCAACCGGGCTGGGTCTCGGCCCTCGCGTTCAGCCCGGACGGCCGGACCATCGCCTGCGGGCACGACGACGGCTACGTTCGCTTATGGGACGTCCGCTCCCAACGCCAAGTCGGCGAACTTGCGGCCCACGCCGACGCCGTCTCGGCGATCCAATTCTCCGCATCGGGCGACCGTATCGCCACGGCGGGGGAAGACCGCGTCGTCCAAGTGTGGAACGCCGAGAGTCACAAGTTACTGGCGACTCTGAAGAGCCATACCGACCGCATCCCCGCCCTCGCTTGGGCGCCCGACGGCAGCTTGCTGGTCTCGGCCGGCTGGGACACCTCGGCCCGTGTCTGGCGGCCGGGCACGAGCACGGAACCGACGATGCTGCTGAACAGCCACGCTGACCAAGTGCTCTGCGTCGCATTCAGCGGCGACGGCAAACTCCTCGCGACGGCCGATTCGGAAAACGACGTTTACCTCTGGTCGAACGCCGCGAGCGGCAAAGTTCGCCACGCCCTCCGCGGCCACGCCGGGGAAGTGCGTTCCCTCTCATTCAACCGCGATGGCTCGATCTTGGCCAGCGCCGGAAACGACCGGGTCGTCCACCTCTGGGACACCCGCGATGGCAAGTTACTCGCGGGGCCGAACCCCACCGGTAAACACGGGCTCGCGCTCGTCGGCGGGGCGAACCCGCTGCTGGTGAGCACCGGTGCCCCGACGCTGCGAGTCTGGGCACTGGCCACCGGCGACGAAGTCCGCCCGAGCGGCGACGGCCCCGCGGTCTCGGTGGCCGCGAGCGACTCCGGTCGCTGGCTCGCCGTGGGCAGCACCGACCAGCGCACGCGCTTGTACGACCTGACCCAACCGAATCTTCCGGCCAAGATTCTCGAAGCGACCAAGCCGCCGGTCGGGGCGCTCGCCTTCGCCCCCGGCGGTAAATTCCTCGTCCAGACTAGCCCCACCGACGGGTTGGCTTGGATCTGGAGGCCCGAAGCGACCGAAGCCGAGTTGATCCTCATCGAAGCGGCCGACGGCTGCACCTTGGAAACCGTGGCGGTCCACCCGGACGGGAACCGCGTGGCCGTGGGAGGGATCGACTACCTCTCGACCGGCGAGCGCGATGGGGCGGTCTGCATATGGGACGTGACGACCAAGCTGAAGGTGGCGACTTTCGACACCGGCGTTTACGCCTTGGCATTCGATCCGCAGGGCCGGTTCTTGGTCGGCGCCGGCCTCACCGATCACGTGCACGTGTGGGACTTGGCCAAGGATGAGGAAATCTTCGCCCTCGAAGGGCATCAAGAGCAGATCAACGCCGTCGCCTTCAGCCCAGACGGCAATTATCTATTGTCCGGAGGCGACGACCAGACCGTGCGGGTATGGGATCTTCTCAGCGGCCGGCTGCTCGTCGTCCGCGAGTTCGACACGGCGATCCAAGGACTCGCCTTCAGCTCCGACGGCCAAACGCTCTTCACGAGCAACCGCAACACGACCTGCTACCGGGCGGATTTTAGGAAGCTGTTGGAGGATTGAAGCGGGGTCCGGGGTGTGGCAGCGGACTTGTTAGCCGGACGCACCAGCGACGGAGCGGCGGATCTCCGTGTGGATCGCATTCCACCTTGCACGATTCGACTCCGTCGCTGGCGCGTCCGGCTAACAAGTCCGCTGCCCCAGCCAGTTGCCGACCGGCGGGTCGATTCTTACGAATAAGCGGGTGGCACCGTTCGTCTATAGAGTGTCCGCCCGCCGTCCGCGGCGGATGGCTCTTCACCCTCTTCTCGATTTGGGGACTCTCGCTATGGTTCGCAAGCTCTTGCTCGCCGCCCTCGTGGCCTTTACCGGTTCCTTGGCCATTGCCGCCGAACTGAAGTCCGGCCCGCAGTCGGGCGAAAAGCTCCCCGGCCCGTTCCATCCCCTCAACGTCAACGGCGAAAGCGCCGGCCAAAAGGCTTGCTTGTACTGCAAGCACGGCGAAAACCCGGTCGCCATGGTCTTCGCCCGCACGACCGATTGCCCGAACACCGCCAAGCTGATCGCCAAACTCGAAGAAATCACCGCCGCCAACGCCAAGAGCGAAATGGGCAGCTTCGTAGTGTTCCTCA
The DNA here is from genome assembly GCA_043737155.1 of Fimbriiglobus sp. Taxonomy (GTDB): domain Bacteria; phylum Planctomycetota; class Planctomycetia; order Gemmatales; family Gemmataceae; genus JALHQU01. The sequence continues at coordinate 5,168 of JAYTBD010000761.1, forward strand.
CCGACGACGACAAAGCCGGTGACAAACTCAAGGAAATGGCCGAAAAAGCCAAGCTGAAGAACGTCACGATCGCCGTCGATACCCCGGCCGGGCCGAACAAGTACAACGTCGCCAAGGAAGCCGACCTGACCGTCGTCCTTTACACCGACCGCAAAGTCGTCTCGAACTACAGCTTTGAGAAGGGCAAGATCACCGAGAAGGACATCGAAGCCATCGCCAAAGACGTCTCCAAGATCCTCCCAGCCAAGAAGTAAGCAATCGCGGATGGAATGACAAAGCCCGGCCATTCGGCCGGGCTTTGTTCGTTGCGGCGGCAAGTTCACGTATTCTCCGGACTGCGTCGATCGGCAAAACACACTGGCTCGGAGTCATAACCCACACAGATTACCGGCTCATCCCGCATTGCCGTGTCAAATCGCTCAATGCGTCCATTTGGCAATCCCGATATATCTTGCGCCAGCCGCAACATCGCCTCGCCACGACTCGGGAGTTTTCTATGTGGTATCGCAATTTGGCCGCAGCAATCGTCGTTGTCAACGGGACGGGGGTCGCCATCGCCCAAGAGATCGCCCCGAGCACGACCGGCTCGATCTACAGTTCCATCCGCCAAGATCCGGCACTATCGCCAGCAACTGAAGCGCAGATTCCCCCACAAGCCATCGCTAGAGCCCAAGGATCTGGGCGGAGGCGGATTATTTGCTCTGGTTCGAACGCCGGCAGCGGGTGCCCCTCTTGGTCGGAAGCCTACCGGATTCCATGGTCAACACACCGGATGGTACGAGTTCGCCCGCCACGCCGCTGTACCCGACCAACGGACGGATCGACTTCCGCGCGATCAGCGGCTTGAGCGCGCGGGTCGGTGGGCGCGTGAACGATCAGCTCGGCTTCGACATCGGCGGCTTCGTGTTGGAGCGGAGTACCATCGACCGCTCCTTCTCGTCGCCGGGCTCGCCGAGTTTGATCCGGACCTACATTCAACCCACCGACACCCGGGGCATCAATCTGTTTTTCGCCAAGCTCGATCCCAACGGTTACGCGGGCAGCATCCGCGTGCAAGCGGACAGCGAACTTTATGGGATCGACGGCCACGCCCGGACACCGTGGTACCACGTGTTCGCCGATCGGAGCGATCTTTTGGTCGGTCTGCGCTACATCAACCTGAACGAAAATCTGAATATCACTTCCGGCGTCGTGTTCCCGGAAGGATCGACGCTGGACGTCGCGGACAATTTCCGCGCTCGCAACCACATCTACGCCGGGCAAGCGGGATTCCAATCCTACTGGTCCAACAATGGCCGCTTCGACTTGAACTATTTCGCCAAACTCGGGGTCGGCGGCGCTTCGCAGCGGGTTGAAATCTCGGGTAGCAACTCCGAGACCGGCTCTCCGGATGAGGCGAGCGGCCTGTACGTGCAGCCGAGCAACGCCGGGGTGTACGAACGGACCAAGTTCGTGATGATCGGCGAGATCGGTTTCAAACTCGGCTATCGATTCACCGAGCGGGTGCACGCGCAAGTCGGGTACAACATCCTCTACGTGAGCAGCGTGGTGCGCCCCGGCCTGGCCCTCGACCCCGTCGTGAACGATGCCAACATCCGCTTCGTCGCCGAACCGGTCGCCGACCCGATCAACCGCCGACCGGCGTTCGATTTCAGCCGCGCCTCTTCGGATTTCTACGCCCAAGGACTGACGGTGGGCTTTACCATTCAGTATTGAAATTCGGCACGAGCCTTTGTGCGACAGGCGTTCCTTGTAGGACAGGCCACCGGGCCTGTCCTATGCTCCGTCCGGACAGGCCCCGCGGGCTGTCCTAAAAGTTGGGAAACTTGCCGACATGTTCGGCCCGATTTCCTCCCCGCTCCATTTCGTGTGCTAGCCTTCTCGGTGAAGGTCTCCGGCGGAGCATCCCCGTGAAAAAAACACTCCTCATTCTGCTCTTCGGTGTCATTGTCGGCGGTGCGCTCGGCTTCAGTAAGAAGTCTGATGCGGAGGTGCTCACGCGTGTCGGTAAAACAGGCGCCCGCAAAGTCACGGTCGCGATGCCGCCGATTCATCAATTGGCCGGCCCGCTCGCCGCGACCAAAACCGGCGATTTGCTCCCGATCGAAGATCGCGTCCGTCTGCGATTTCAAACCGACAAAGCGTTGGACGGTACGAACATCACGGTGATCGCGGAAGGCAAAGAAGTGCGGTTGCGCGGGGAAGTCGCCAACGCATTGGTTCGGGCGAGGGCGGTGGAACTGGCCCAAACGACGAGCGGCGTCGAGAAGGTTACCAACGAATTGGTCGAACCGGTGAAGTGAGTCGATTCTTCGGCCCGAAACGCCGAAAGTCTTCGGCACAGGGTATACCCCCATTGGTTAAGTCGAGCACCAC
>JAYTBD010000762.1:0-3071 GCA_043737155.1 Fimbriiglobus sp.
CACCGGCGTCCGCACGGCCCGCGTCTACCCGGACGACCTGCCCAACGTCGCCGCGGGTTCGCAGCAAATCCTGCTCGGCCGCTACCTCCCCGAGGGCAAAGATCAACAGGGGGACATCGTCGTCACCGGGATACTCGGGTCGAAACCGGTGCGGTACGTTTCCAAGTTTTCGCTGAAGGACGCCGAGTCGGGGAACTCCTTCTTGCCGCGGCTCTGGGCGCGGATGCACCTCGACAAATTGCTCGAACAGGGGTCGTCCGCCGCGATCCAGCAAGAGATCATCGCGCTGAGCGAAGAGTTCAACATCATCACGCCGTACACCTCGCTGCTGGTGCTGGAGTCCGACGCCGACCGCGAGCGCTTCGCCGTGAAGCGCCAGTTCAAAATGCGCGACGGCGAGAAGTTCTTCGCCGACGGCCGCGACAGTGCCGCGTTCGAGTTGAAGCGGAAGCAGATGCGCGCAGCCGGGGATTATCGCACGGCGCTGCGCCGCAAGGTACTGAGCCAACTGCAATCGCTTGGCCGCGATGCCCGGATAATGGAGAATCCGCTGCGATCCGACGGCAGAAGCGGAGTGCCTTTTTCTTCCAAGTCTCGGCAGTCGGGATTGCGATTCGATATGCCCATCGGTGGCAAATTTGCAATCATCGAAAATTTCGCTTTGAGCGCCGATTGGGATAACACCGTTCCGGGGGTGCCGCCACCGCCGGACGGTAGCTACCGATTCGACAAAGACGATTTGGTGGACGAACGGGATGCATTACGGTCCGAGAGTTCGCCCGACTCCAGTCCAGTATGGCCCAAGGACAGTAAGTTCCAGGACAACGCGTTCGAGACGATAGAACTTCCGTCTTTGAGGAGGCAGTCGGAAGGGTACATCGACCTGCGCAAGGCCCTCTCGGACACCGAAGAATACTACGATGAGTCGCCGATGGCGAGTTCCCTCCCCTATTCCATCGGCGAACCTTCCGGGATCGACTCCGCCGAGATGGGACGCTTTTCCTACTCGCGTCGTCGGCCCTCCGGTTTGCCTTGGCTCGGCAATCTCTTCCCGCAGCTGCCGACGCCGGCCCGCGCGTGGAAGGAACCCAAATCGAATTGGCCCGCCGCGGCGCTCGCGCTCTCGAAGAGCTTGCTCCGCCGCGACAAACTCGCCCAGCACAAGGGCGGCCTCGTGATCGCGCGGACCCATGAATATTTCGACAGCCGCGACAACTCCGTGACCGCGCAGGCGACGCGAGTCGAACTCGTTTCCCCGACGGCGTGGCTGACGCGGTCGACGCCCTCCACCGGCCCCGTGTCGGTGCAGTGGTGCGATGCCAAGGAACTCGGCGCGATCAACACCGCCTATCGGCTCGGCCGCGTCCGCGCTTCCAACGCCTTCGATTTGCAACGACCGCCGCTCGAATTGTCCGACGACTCGATGACGGGGCTACACATCGCATACGCGAACTACACGCCGACCGTCGAAATGATCGCCAAGGACCGGACGCTGCTGATTTTGAAGCACAAGAGCGACCGCTACGCCGAAGCCCGCTACGTCATCGACACGGCCCGCAACCTCCTGCTCAGCACCGAACGGCGCCACCGGGAGAAGGTTCAATCGACGATGAAGTTCGACGACTTCATCGAGGTCGCGGGGACGTGGTGGGCGCGCAAAATCGAGACCCTCGACGAGGCCGGGAAGCGGACGGCTCTGGAAACGCAGACCATCGCCGACGTGCCCGCCGGGGCGTTCGCCGGGCGAATGAAAATGGAACTCGCCGCCAAGGAGCGCGTGCTGTTCCTGAAGCAATCGTTGCCGAAAGTGGCGGAAGCGAAGGCCGCGGTCAGCGTTGGCAAAGCGACCATCGAAGACCGCGCGGTGCTGACGCTGCACTTCGCCGCGACGCAGCAATGGGCGCGGGCCAAAGAACACCTCGCCGAGTGCGAACGCCTCGCCGGGGACAAGCCGGGGATGCGCTGGTTGACGAATGCGTTTCTCCTCGTCAGCCGGCAGCACGAAGAGTTGCGGAAGCGCTTGCTGAAGGACGCTGCGGGCGTCGACATCGGGTCGAAGGCCAATGCTCACTTCCTCGCGCAGTCGATCTTTTCCCAAGCGCAACAGGTCCTGCCGATCACCGAGCAGCTTCTGCTTTGGGACGCACTCGAACCGATTCACAAGGAGCAACCGGCCCATTTGAACGCTCGGAAATCGTGGCGGAATCAGCGCCTCTCCCTGCTGCAACAAGCGGGTGAAACCGAACTGGCGCTCGCGTTGGCGAAGGCGCTCGCGGTCGAGTACCCGCGCGATGCCAACGCCCAATACCGGTACGCCCAGCAACTGGCGAGCACCGAGGATTACGCGGCGGCCTACGCTTGGCTCGACCGCGCGCTCGCGGCGAAGTGGGAGCCGTCCCAAGAGGACATGCTCCGGGGTCAGTACGCGGACCTATTGGGCAACCAAGGTCGATTCCGCGAACTCGCCGACTTCCTCGCCAAGTGGATCGAACGCAATCCGGACGCCGATAGGCCTTACGCGCAGTATCTCGCCGCCCTGATCCGAAGCAACCTCGCCGAGAAGGCCGAGGCGCTGGTGACCGAGTGGTTGCGCGACGGCCGAGCGAAGGGGGAACTCGCCCGGCCGACGGCGGCGCGACTGACCGCCGCGGTCGGGTTCGCGCTCGGCCAAGGCTACGGCTTCAACACCAACCGCATCGACGAGCGCTGGCATGCGCCGCTAGCCGAGACGGCGCGCCACTTCGCCCGCCGCGACGAATCGGGCACAACCGCCGAGACGATCCTGCAGCATTGGCGCTTCGCGGGCACCGATGCCGGCCGCGCCGTCCGCAAGGCGCTGGCCAAGGAACTCGCCGCCGAAATCGGCACGATGGCACCGGAGCGCATCGCCCAGTATCTGAATTGGGCCTGGACGGATGCGGGATTGGAAACCGAAGATTGGGCGAAGATCGCGGCCGCGTTGCGCAAGCGCTGGGACGCGGAGAAGGATGCGGACGCCAAGCACGCGCTCGGGCAAGTGCTCTTGAAAGTGCTCCATCGCTTCATCGGCGAAGACGACTTGGAATTCTTGC
>JAYTBD010000763.1:0-3070 GCA_043737155.1 Fimbriiglobus sp.
GTCGCCGATTCGTTGACAGAGTATAGACGCTCGAATGGGGTCAAGCTATCGAACATGAAAATTTCATATCCGGGGGATCGTGCGGGTCCGTCGGAAATATCGCCGAACACCGATGAGCCGCCACCAGAGGGAAGCCGCGATCGCCGACGCGATCCCGGTGAGCACGCCGACGACCAATCCCGCCAAGTAGGGGATGTTGAACTCCTTGGCTTTCTCCATCTCGGGCGGCGATTGTTCAAAAGTGCCCATCCCCGTGCTCAACACCTTGCATATCACCATCCACCGGTTGATCGAGTCAATGGCGATGTAGATCACGCCGGCGGTCAGGGCGACTACTGCAATCCACATCAGACCGCGCGAAATCATGATGCCATCCGAGCATTCAAGGAGTTGGCGACGGCTGGAATAGGGAAGCGACCGCCGACAAAATGTTTCCGAATGCGACAGGCGTCAACGCGCCGACGCTGCAGATCAACAAACCCGCGTGCGCGGTGAAGAGCTTGCCGGGTCGGGCGTAGCTCTTGACCAAGAGCCCTCCGGAATCGAAATCCGGAGTGGTCAGCACGATAGCTATTGGGTCGCCGTAAGCATTGCTTGTGACTTGGCACAAGATCCAATCGCCACGGCCGGCCGGCGCCAAACAGATGGCCGGCCGAACTTTGGTTTGCGTGAGGTCGGAGTACGGAAACGGGACGAGGACTACTTCGCCAGTTGAAGGTACGACCATGCCGCATCCTCCTCGGGCCGCAACCAATCCGATAGGGCCGCCTCACTGAGCAGCGCAGTTTCGCCCGGGACTTCGGCGACTTCGTCCAAGACGGTCACCAAAGCCCGTTGCGAACCCGTCACGCGGACATCTTCGAGCAAACGAACTCGGCCTTGCGAATCGACGATGGCTTCCACTGTCTGAATCATGGGCACCTCCAGAGACAGTCTACCATTCCAACCCCATTCACAAACCTCGGTATCGGGCGGACCGTTCGCCATTCCAAATCCACCACTTCACGACCCCGATTGCCAGCTTCCACGGGCCGACATATATTCCCACCTACGCGCGGCGCCGACGCGGCCGCACCGCCCGGGACGAGTCCCCGACTACTGAGGAGATAGCATGGCCGAGGGGCGAGTCGAACCATCCGCGATGCCGGTCCGCAAGGACTACCAGTGGACGGAAATCTTCAAGAGTTTCCAAGTCGCCCTCGACCCGCGGAAGCTGCTCGTGGCCGCGGCCGGCATTCTCGTGATGTCATTGGGCTGGTATCTGCTCTCCACGGTGTTCTACTACGCCGAGCCGGTGCGCGACAGCGACGCATACAGCAACAAGACGATGGAAAAGAAGGTCGACAAGCCGAAGACCGACAAGCCCGAGGAAGTCGAAGCGTATTACAAGATTACGGCCCAAGCCCAATACGAGCGCGACCACAAGCAGTGGGAAACGCTGCACTCCCTCGCCGGCAAAGGGGGCAAGCTCCGCACTATGCCATGGGATGAATTCCGCGGCGAGAACCCGTTCCTCTTCGCCACCAAACTCGCCGACGCCCCGTCCTCCATTTGGGGCGAAGCCGTCAGAACCTACCTCTTGTCGCAGATCCCGGTCCTCATCGAGCCGCTTTACAAGCTTTTCATCATCGTCACCAAGATCATCGACCCGGACGCCAGCACCCAAACCCGGCTCTACCTGCTGCTCTGTCTCCTTTGGAGCTTTGCCGTCTGGGCGTTCTTCGGCGGGATTATCACGCGCATCGCCGCGGTGCAGTTCGGCGGCAAGGATCGCATCTCGCTGAGGCAGGCGTTCCAGTTCGTCGCCAACCGGTACATCTCGTACCTGCTCTCGCCGTTGGTGCCGCTGCTGATCATCGCGGTCATCGTGTTCATCATGTCGATTTACGGGGCGGTCGCGCTGATCCCGATCGTCGGCGACATCCTGCTCTACGGCCTCGGCTTCCCGCTCGTCATCCTCGGCGGCATCGTCATCGCCATCCTGCTGATCGGCCTCGTCGGCTACCCGATGATGTACACGACCATCAGCACGGAAGGCTCGGACACCTTCGACGCCCTCAGCCGCAGCTACAACTACGTGTTCCAAGCGCCGTGGCAGTACCTCTGGTACACCATCGTCGCCGTCGTTTACGGGGCCGCGGTGACGTTCCTCGTCATCGTCGTCGGCTGCCTCATGGTCTATCTCGGCAAGTGGGCCGTCAGCCAGCCGTCCTCCGCCGTGGCGACCTCGCGCAAGCCGGACTTCCTGTTCGTCTACAGCCCCAAGTCGCTCGGCTGGCAAGAGCTGATGCTGAAGGGGAGCCCGGCGGAAGTCGAGGCCGTCGACGAACGGGTCACGCTGCTCCGGGACAACCGCGAGAAGTCCGACAAGCTGTTGAAAGATTTGCGGTCGGACGATGCGAAGACCCGCGAAGACGCTCAGAAGAAGATCGATGACTTGAACCGGGAATCGGACAAGCAGATGGAGACGGCGTCGAAGTACCCGCGCAAAGTCTACGTCCCCGTGAACAAGGAAGCGGACAAAGCGTACCGCGATGACATGACGTGGTGGAACGAAGCCGGCGCCGGTATGGTCACCTTCTGGATGATCCTCGTATTCCTGCTCATGATCGGCTTCAGCTACAGCTACTTCTGGTCGGCCTCGACCATGATCTACCTGCTGATGCGCAAGAAGGTGGACGAAGTCGAGTTGGACGAAGTCTACATCGAAGAGCAACCCGCCCCGGCACTAGCCCCACCGCCAGCCCCGCCCGCCTCGACCGGCCCGGCCGGTTCGGTGTCGCTGCCGACGGTGCCCCCGCCGACTTTTACCCCGGCTCCACCGGTGCCGCCAATCATTCCTCCGCCGGCCCCGGCTTTATCGCCGGCGGATGAGGCCCCGCAACCGCCGGTGCCGCCGATGATTCCCCCGGCCCCGCCGACGAGTCCTCCTATGCCGCCGACGGTGTGAGTCTTTTGGGCGAGCCGACATACGCGGGAGTGTGGTGAGCCGGATTGCGTGAGCGCCCGGAGTTTGGGAATGCGGCTAGTGTGGTGAGCCGGGTTGCGTGAGCGCCCGGAGTTTGGAATC
>JAYTBD010000764.1:0-3070 GCA_043737155.1 Fimbriiglobus sp.
CTGAAGTTCGTCCCCGTCGGCGACATCCTCATCGAGACCGAAGGCTTCAGCAAAAATCTCGTCCTCAACTTCCACTTGCGCGGCGAGTTCCGGCCCAAGCTCTCCGGGGAGAACATCCTGGCGTTCGTTGACGAAACGAACTTCGTAGACAAGAACGGGGCGAAGACCGCCGACCCCGCCGGGGCGATCGTGCTGACCATCGACGAGCGCGAAAAGAAGAGCGACAAGTTGACCATGACCGACTGGGAGCAGCCGGATCGCTTCAACGGCAAGCCGCTGAGCCAAATCCCCGCCGGGGAAGAAGTGGCGCGGCGCACGTGCGGCGCCAAGTTCACGGTGCCGCCGCAAGAGCTACCACCCCCGGCCACCGAAGTTGTACCCCCCACGATCAGCGTCGCTCCCGATGAGCGCGGCACCTTCGAGAAGATCCACGACCGCGGCTTGCTCGCCCTCTTCGAATCCGAACTCGGCCTCGGCGTTGTGCTGCTCCTCGCGGCCGGGTTCGGCGCCGCCCACGCCTTTACCCCCGGCCACGGCAAGACGATGGTCGCGGCCTACCTCGTCGGCGAGCGCGGCACCGTCGGCCACGCCGTCGGCCTCGGGCTGACCGCGACGCTGGCCCACACCGGCTCGGTCATCGCGGTCGCGCTGGTCGTCTTCGCGGTCTACGGCGACACCGCCCCCGCCACCGCGCAAGGTTGGCTCATGATGGCGGGCGGATTGCTGATCTTCTTCGTCGGCTCTTGGTTGCTCCTCCAGCGCATCCGCGGACACGCCGACCACGTCCACTTGTTCCAAGGCGAACGACCGTCGGCCCGGGTCGGTTGGGTCCGGGTCGTGCTCATGGGTTTGGGCGGCGGCATCATCCCGTGTTGGGACGCCGTGCTGCTGTTCCTCGTGGCGATGGCCCAAGGTCGCATCGGTTTCGCCATCCCGCTGCTCATCGCGTTCAGCACTGGCTTGGCCCTCGTGCTAGTCCTGCTCGGTGTCGGCGTGGTCTACGCCAACCGCGCCGGCGGCCGACGTTTTGCCGGACGGGCGTGGTTCCGCTACCTCCCCATCGCGAGCGCGCTGCTGTTGGTCGTCCTCGGCATCTGGTTCCTGCGCGATGGATACCGGGCGCTGGCACCAGGGCCATAAAAACGGACACGGATGACACGGATCCATACAGGATTGATGAGGATCTGAAAAAGATCGATCTCTCCGATCCTCTTCATCCCGACTTTGATCCGTGTCATCCGTGTTCCTCTTTTCTCGGGTCGTGAATGCCGATCGTCTCCTTGGAAGCCCGGCACGTCCGCATCCGGTTGCGCCGGCCCGTCAAACACGCGTCGCACAGCCGCACCGAGACCGACAACCTCGTCGTCGTCTGCAAACTCGCGGACGGTAAGATCGGCTACGGCGAAGGCGTGCCGCGCGAGTACGTCACCGGCGAAACGATTGACAGTGCGATGTCACTGCTGCGCGACAGCGACTTGGCGAACCGGCTGACCCCGTGTGCGAACTTCGCCGAAGCGCTGACCCTCTCCGAGAACTTCAAGCTCAATGCAATCCCCGGGGACGACCGCGAATGCCGGGGGAATGCGGCGCGCTGCGCGGTGGAGCTGGCCCTGTTAGACGCCTACGGGCGCAGCTTCGGCGAGCCGCTGATGAATGTGACCAAGGCGTTGACGCCGGAACTTTACGAACCCCGCGAACGGGTCCAATACAGCGGCGTCATTCTCTCGGCGAAGGGGTGGAAGTCGCGGTTGCTCGCGCTGGTCTACCGCATCCAAGGCTTTCGGCAGATCAAGGTCAAGGTCGGCATCCCCGGCCTCGATGATGCGAAACGGCTGAAGGCACTGAGGCGAGTGCTCGGACGAGGCTGCGAAATCCGCATCGACGCCAACGAGGCTTGGGCGCAGGGTGAAGTAATCGAAAGGATCCGGTCGCTCGAACGCTTTGGCATCGCCAGCGTCGAGCAGCCCGTCCCGCACGAAGAAGTGACCTCACTGACAGCCGTGCGTCGGCAGACGGCCGTGCCGATCATGTTGGACGAATCCCTCTGCGGCCCCGTCGATGCGCAGCGCGCCGCGGATGCCGGCACCTGCGACCTCTTCAACCTGCGTCTGTCCAAGTGCGGCGGATTCATCCCGACGCTGCGGCTGGTTCAATTCGCACTGAAGCACAACCTCGGTTACCAACTCGGTTGCCAAGTCGGCGAGACGGGCATCCTCAGCGCCGCGGGGCGGCACTTCGCCACCAGTGTGAAGGGCATCCGCAACCTCGAAGGCTCTTTCGACCGGCACCTCGTTTGGGATCCACTGACGACGACCGACCTCACCTTCGGCCGCGGCGGGTGGGCTCCGGCGCTCGTCGGCAGCGGATTGGGTGCGAGCTTCGACCCGGCCCGGCTCGACGCCGTGACGGTCCGCCGGGAGGTGCTCATTGGCGGCTGACCTATTCCGCGCGTCCGACGGCTACGGGTTCTATGCGCATATCTTCCGCCCGAAGGGGACTGCGTTGGCCCGCATGATCGTGCTGCACGGCATTCGCAGTCACGCGGGTTGGTACGAACGGAGTTGTCGCACACTGGCAGAACAAGGCTACGAGGTCCATTTCTTGGATCGGCGCGGGTCGGGGTGGAACACGGCGAAGCGCGGGGATTGCCCGGGCTTCCGCCGGTTGATCGACGATATCGCCGAGTACATTTTGGAACTGCGCCGCGCAAAGGCGGGGCTACCGTTGTTCCTCGCGGGAATCTCGTGGGGTGGCAAACTCGCGGTGGCGCTGGCGGCGAAGTATCCCACGATTGTCGGTGGAGTCGCGCTGCTCTGCCCCGGGTTGAAGCCGGCGATTCACCCGCCGCTGGCGACTCGATTGCGCATCGCACTCGCGAACAAACTCCGGCCGACGAAGCGATTCGCGATCCCGCTCAATGACCCCGAGTTATTTACCGCATCGCCCGAGTGGCGGCGCTTCGTCGATGCGGACCGATTCGGATTGCGCGACGCCACGGCGCGGTTTCTCTTCAGCAGCTTCCGCTTCGACCGCTTCCTCCGCCGCGAGTATGGGAAGGTCACGTGCCCCG
>JAYTBD010000765.1:0-3069 GCA_043737155.1 Fimbriiglobus sp.
AAACGGAGCCGGCCCCGCATCCCTTTCCAGGGCACCCACAAGGGGTGCCCCTACATTTTCGCGCGTTTGCGATGGTGACATTTATCACAAGTCGGTCTAGTAGGTCACGCTCCGCGTGACGCGGATCGGGAATTCAGTTATAGATTCTGCGGGAGGCACGTCACGCAAAGCGTGACCTACGAAAATGCCCATCACATCAGCAAGCCGGCGATGGCCGCGTTGATGAGCGTGGCCAGGAACCCGACGAGCAAAGCTTTCATCCCGAGCTTGGCGAGGTCCGCGCGGCGCTCGGGGGCCAGCGCGCCGATCCCGCCGAGTTGGATGCCGATGGAGGTAAAATTGGCGAAGCCGCTCAGGGCAAAGACGGCGAGATCCTGGGAGCGTTTCGACAAAACACCCTCTGTCGCTTTCCATTCTTTGAGCTTCAGGAAGGCGATGTGCTCGTTGGCCGCGAGCTTGATCCCGAGCAATGTGCCAACGTTCTCCGTGTCGCCCGATTCGACGCCCAACAGGAATGCTACCGGCGCAAACAGTTTGCCGAACATCGTCTCCAAACTCAGATCATCCCGCCACCATCCGAGTTGCTCGGCCGGGATACCGGTTTGGATCAAGCCCGGTTTCACCCCGCCGATGATGAAGTTGAAGAGGGCGATGAACGCGAGAAAGGCGATCAGCATTGCGGCGACATTGAGGGCGAGCCACAACCCGTCCTTCACCCCGCCGGCCGCGGCGTCGATGACGTTGACGTACGGCGTCTTCACATCGATCCGGGCATCGCCCATCGTCGCGGGCCTCCCGGCTTCGGGCAGGATGAGTTTGGTGAGGTACAAACTCGCGGGACAGGCCATCACGCAGGTGCACAAGATCGCCACGGGGTCGGCCCCGTAGCTGATATAAACCGCCATCATGCCGCCCGAGATGTGGGCCATACCGCTGCCCATCAGGGCGAGCAGCTCCGAGCGCGTCATCTTGGGCACGAAGGGTTTGACGATGAGCGGCGCTTCCGTTTGCCCCATGAAGACGTTGGCCGCCACCGAAAGCGTTTCTGCGCCGCTGGTGCCCATGGCGTACATCATGATGCGGGCCAGGATGCGCACGAAGAATTGGAGAACGCCGAGATAGTAGAGGACGCTGAAGAAAGCCGAGACAAAGATGATCGGCGGGAGCGCTCGGAAGGCGAACACGAAGCCTTGATCCTTGCCGAAGACTTTGTCCATTTCGGCCGGTTGGGCGAGTTTGCCGAACACGAATTCCGAACCGCTGTCCGAGGCTTTGATCAAAAACTTGATGCCGGTACCGATGACGTCGAACACCGCCCGTACCCATTCGGAATGGAGGACTGCCACGGCGAGCGCGAATTGCAAGCCGATTCCCCAGAGCAGAGTTTTCAACCGCACCGATTGCAAACTTTTGGAAAAGCACGCGGCCACGCCGAGGAAACAGAGGATGCCCATACCCGCTTGGAAGCGCGGCCGGACGGAATCGCCGAAGAGGCCGTGCAGTCCGTAGGTCGCCGAGAGCAGGGCGATCACGCCGGCGCCGATGCCGAACCGCCACGACCAAGGCGTCGGCGGGAGCAGGGCTTCGAAGGGGGCTTCGGAAACGCTGTCCGGTGCGGGAGCGATCATGGGCGGACCCGTGCGATGGAATGCGAGCGGTGAAGCGACGGAGAGGATTGGCGTGTTATAGTGGGTTGTTCGCCCGACGCGCCGGCGCGGGAGTTTTTGATCCATACACTTCCCCGATATGAACAGCACGGTCGCGCATCTCGAAGGGGCCATCGACGGTACCCACTTGCCCGCCGGGCAACTCCACGGCCTGCACGCCGGTCGGCCGATCTGGGTGCGCTACGACCTCGACGCCGTGCGCAAGCTCGTGACCCCGGCGATGATCGCATCGCGGCCGCCGAACCTGTGGCGCTACCGGGAACTGCTGCCGCTGCCGTTCGATGTCGAACCGGTGACCCTCGGCGAAGGAATGACCCCGCTGTTGGACTGCCCCCGACTCGGCGCTCGACTCGGGGTGTCGAAGTTGTGGGTGAAGGATGAAAGCCAACTGCCGACGGGCGCCTTCAAAAGCCGGGGGATGACGGCGGCGATCAGCATGGCCAAGTGGCTCGGCGTCAAGCGCGTCGCCCTGCCGACGGCGGGGAATGCCGGCGGTGCCGCCGCCGCGTATGCCGCCCGCGCCGGGATGGAGTGCTATGTGTTCATGCCGACCGACACGCCGGTGGTGAGCCAATTCGAGCCGCATTTGTACGGGGCGAAAGCGTTCCGCGTCAACGGATTGATCAACGACTGCGGCAAGATCGTGAAGGACGGCGCCGAGCGGATGGGCTGGTTCGACCTGAGCACTTTGAGGGAGCCGTACCGCCTCGAAGGCAAGAAGACGATGGGGTTGGAAATCGCCGAGCAACTCGGCTGGCGATTGCCCGATGTGATCCTGTATCCGACCGGCGGCGGCACCGGGCTGATCGGCATGGCCAAGGCGTTCCACGAACTCATGGATCTCGGTTGGATCGCACGCCGGCCCCTCCCGCGCTTGTACTCCTGCCAAGCCGAAGGGTGCGCGCCGATCGTCACCGCATTCGACAAGGGGGAACGCCACGCGGAGTTGTTCCCGAACGCCCACACCGTCGCCAGCGGGTTGCGGGTGCCGGTCGCCGTGGGGGACTTCATGATCCTCGATGCGATCCGCGCGAGCGGCGGAAAAGCGATCGCCGGCGCGGAAGCGAGCATCGCCCCGTGGATGGTGCGGGCGAGTTCGGTCGAGGGGATCAGCATCTGCCCGGAGACGGCGGTGTGTTTCGACGTGCTGGACAAGCTGCTGAAATCGGGCGATGTTAGGCGGGACGAAGAGATCGTGGTGTTCAACACCGGCGCCGCGACGAAGTATTTAGAAGCGCTGTCGGTGAATCTGCCGACGCTGGACAAGGACAACTTGGATTGGGGCCGGATCGAATCGTAGGGGCACCCCTTGTGGGTGCCCTGCACCGGATGCCCAGTTCACATCGAGCATTATCGCGCGATTCAAACTTCGTAATGGCTCCCAAGTCAGGGCACCCACAAG
>JAYTBD010000766.1:0-3068 GCA_043737155.1 Fimbriiglobus sp.
CAAACGCCGGCGGAAGTCGAACTGCTCCCCCGGCATCCCATCGCGGTCCTTCTCCAGCGCGGTGATCGCGTTGTCCTTCCTCGGGTCGGTCATGGCGACGATCCGGTCGCCCGCTTCGAAGCCCTTGCCGTCGGCGGTTTTCGCGTTCGCCGCGGCGCTGTCGAAATCGAACGGCGGCGTCGAGGCGCGCCGCGTTTTTACCAGCGTCATGCTCTGCGGAGCGGTGATCCCGAGTTGCGGGAACAACGCCCCTTCCAGCTTGAGCGGCTCGACCGTGTGCGATTCCGACTGTCCCTTGTAGTCGAACGAGACGTCGACGGTTTCGCCTTTGCGGGTCGAGTTCACCGTCGGCCGGATGTCGTCGAACCAGGGCTTCTCCACCGAGTTCAGCTTGGTCACTTGCGTACCGGGCCGCATGCCGACCTGCCACGCGGCCGAGCCAGGATCGACCGATTGGGCGATGGCCGGCTGCTCTTCGACGCCGTTGAGATAGGCGATGACGAACGCCGTGCCCGCGAGCAAGATGTTCATGATGACGCCGGCGGAGATGATGAGCATCCGCTGCGGCACGGTCTTGTTCTTGAAGCTGCGCGGGTAGTTCGGATCGCTTTCGGGCGTGTTCGGTTCGGGTTCCGCATCGACGAGATCCCCCTCGGACATCACCTCTTGGCGGGCGTCCCCTTCGCCGATCATCGCGACGTAGCCGCCGAGCGGGATCATGCCGATCTTGTAGGTCGTCTCGCCGCGCTGGAAGGAGCAGAACGGCAACGGCGGCCCGAAGCCGATGCTGAACGTCTTCACGTGGACATCGCAGAACTTCGCGGCGAGGAAGTGCCCGAGTTCGTGGATGAAGATGATGAGGCTCAGCCCCAGCCCGGCGAGCAAGACGTCCGCCGGGTAGAAGAAATAACAGACGGAGGCGAACACGGCCGCGAGGAAGACGACTTTCTTCCCGTTCGCGGTGAACCAGCGGCTCAGCGTGCTCGGCGGCGCGTTTATCGGCTCAGTGGGCTTGGGGTCCAACGGGCTACCTCCTGGCGGGCCCAACCGTCGAGGGCGAGGAGGCCCTCCAAGGTCGGGCCGGGATCGTAATGGTGGGCGTGCAACACGGCCCGCGCGCAGCGGGCGATTTCGAGGAAACCGAACTCGCGGTTCAAGAATCGATCCACGGCCGCTTCGTTCGCGGCATTCAGCACCGCCCCGCAAGTACCACCGCGGCGGATGACTTCGGCGCCGAGATCGAGCGCGGGGAACGTTTGGCGGTCCACGGGTTCGAAGCGGAACTGCGATAGCGCCGTCCAATCCAACCGTTTCGTGGGGCCGGGGACGCGCTCGGGGTACGTCAGGGCATACTGGATCGGCAGGCGCATGTCGGGCGGCGAGAGCTGCGCGAGCACCGAGCCGTCCACAAATTCGACGAAGGAGTGAATCATTGACTCGGGGTGGACGATCACGTCGATTTGTTCCGCGGTCAAACCGAAGAGCCAATGGGCTTCGATCACTTCGAGCGCTTTGTTCATGAGCGTCGCGGAATCGATGGTGATCTTCGGCCCCATCACCCACGTCGGATGCTTGAGCGCCGCCTCCGGTGTGACGGTTTCCAATTCCGCGGCGATGCGACCGCGGAACGGTCCGCCGCTGGCGGTCAGGACGACTCGTTCAACTTCCTTCAGCGGGTGCCCCGCGATGCATTGATAGATGGCCGAGTGTTCGCTATCCACCGGCAACAGAGTCGCGTTTCGCCGCGCGGCGAGTCCGGTGATCAACCCGCCCGCGACGACGAGCGTCTCTTTGTTGGCGAGGGCGACGGTCTTTCCCGCTTCGACGGCGGCCCAAGTCCCGTGCAAGCCCGCCGCGCCGACGACCGCCGAGACGACGACATCGACCTCGTTCAATTGAGCGAGGGCACAAGCCGCGTCGTTGCCGAACTTCAATTCCGTCTCTCGGGGGAATCGAGAATGATCGACTTGCTCGAATGTCGTCCGATCCGTGAGTACCGCGATCGTCGGTTTGAACCGTTGGCATTGGTCCGCCAGTTCCCGCCACTTGGTGTTCGCCATGAGGCCGACAATAGCGATTCTCTCCGGCAGGGCCGCCGCGACATCGAGGGTGCTAATTCCGATGGATCCCGTCGAACCGAGGACGACCACGCGCTTGGGCGAAGTGGACGTCGTCATTGGTTTGGGGTTACGGTTCATTAGGGGATTGTATGGTTCCAGTTCTAAGCCACAAAACGAACACGGATGACACGGAAGAAAGGCGGGATGAAGAGGATCTGAACAGATCGTCGTTCTTGCTTATCCTGTCGATCCGGTTTTCATCCGTGTCATCCGTGTTCCTCTTCCTCTCAAACCATTTGAAGAGTGCCGCGTGTCACGCCGAGTTGGTTGAGCACTTTCAACCGCTTCCACGTCGCTCGTCCATCGTCGTCCCCCGCGATCACACGGCTGTACTGTTCCAAGAGCGGCCCCACCTCGCCGGCGGTTTCGCGGAGCAGATCGATGCGGAACCGGCGCACGCCCAATCCTTTCATACGGCCGATGTATTCGGAAGCCGATTGGGCGACGCTGTTGAACACGGTGTTCCGGCAGCCGGTGTCGGGCAGCACGGGGAACAGCGCCCCGGTGCGATCGCGAAGCTCCACTTTGTTCGTGTCGCACGGCCGGCCGCAATCGCGGTGATCTTTGCCGCTGCTGAGGAACGCCGCGAAAACGCAGTGCTCCATGTGAAACATCGGCATGTGCTGGTGCACCACGGCCTCGAACCCGAGCGGATCGGCGCGCTTCAGCAGGGCCGTGAATTGATCCCAATTCAGATCGAAGCTCGGCACCAAGCGCGACAAGCCCGCTTTCCAGAGCACGTCGGCCGTGAGATCGTTGGCGACGTTCAAGCTGAAGTCGCCGATCAACTCGGCCTCGGGCAGCAACTCGCGGAAATAGTCGATGGAGGCGAGATTGCGGATCAGCACCGCATCGGGCTTGGCACGGGCCACCATCGCCTGGAAGCCGTCCTCACCCGGCTTCCAGATGCGCACGGTGGCGAGGCCGATCTTCACCTCGGCTGTCCGC
>JAYTBD010000767.1:0-7524 GCA_043737155.1 Fimbriiglobus sp.
ACGACACCGGATTGGTCGCCCGGCGGAGCGGTTCCCACGTCCGCGTTATGGCGTGCACACAGTGGCTGATGCCGGGATGGCGGATCGGGGAGAACGCGAACAACGGCGTCCGGTCCAAGGTGGCGAAGCGGGCGGAGCCGCCGTCCAGAAATCGCTTATGGGCGGCCGCCGAGCAGTACCAATCCTCGCGGATTTCGAATGGCCCCCACAGGCCCAAGTCGGAACGGCGGTTGTCGTATTGATCGAGGGTTTCCGAGAGGCCGTAATTCCGCCCCGCGACCGGCCGGAGTTTGAACGGCCGGACCGGCAACTTCACCGGCAACCAACTGATGGTGAACGTCTCGACGATTGCCCCGCCGCCCGCCGGATTGGGGATCGCCTTTATGAACGTGGCCCACGTGTGCGCCGTCTGGGGGCGGTTGCGCTCGGCCTGACCCCCGAACAACAATACGTAAAACTTGATTTCCGATACCGGTGGCGCTTCGGCGCGGGCGACCGCCGGGGTCAGGAACGCAGCGATTGTAAAAAGGGTTCGAAGGCCGAGCATGAGCGGAACTCCGCGCGAGGTGTCCGTTAGGCATCGGTTAGAAATGGCAGCTTGCGTTTAGGCAAGCTGGAGGAAGTGCCCGACTCGCCGGTCGCAACCCCGGATGCCCGGTTCGGAGTGTAGAATCGGAATTGCGGGAGTCGACAGCACAATGGGCGGCGACTTCACTGCGGACGTGGTTTGGACGGTGCTAGATATTGGGAGACTGAAATGCCGCAAGTCAAGGAGTCGGTGAAACGAACGGAGCTCGGTCAGCAATTGATCGATGAAATGCAGCAGCTTTGCGATGCCCACGCCAAAGGGGGCATGGAAGAAGTCGAGAAGCATTTCCGGGTGATACGTGTGCCGATCCCGCCGCTGATCCCCAAAGATATCGCGGGCATCCGCAAGCGGATCGGTGCGTCGCAAGCCTTGTTTGCCACGCTGCTCGGCGTTACCCCGAGTACCGTGCGCGCGTGGGAGAGCGGGGCGAAAGTACTATCCCGAATGGCCGAGAAATTCATCAACGAGATGCGCTACAACGGAGACTACTGGCGGCAAAGAGTCAAGGCTGCTATCGCCAACGCCAAGCGTAGCCGTTAACTCCCCCCGTACACCAGAGCCATCAATTCGTTCCGCGTCATCGGGTTCGTCTTAAATAAGCCGCGCATCGCGCTCGTGATTGTCTTCGCCCCCGGCTTCTTCACGCCGCGGATCGTCATGCACATGTGACTCGCTTCCAGAATCACCCCGACGCCGCGCGGTTGGAGCTCGTTCATAATCAGGTCGGCGATTTGTTCCGTCATGCGCTCTTGAACCTGCGGCCGGCGGGCCACGGCGTCGACGACGCGCGCCAATTTGCTCAGCCCGATCACTTTGCCGTTGGGCAGATAACCGATGTGGGCGTGCCCGAGGAACGGCACCAAGTGGTGCTCGCAGCACGACGAGAACTCGATCTCTTTGACCAGCACCATTTCGTCGTGGTGTTGGGTGAACGTCTTCCGCAACAAATCAGTCGGGTCGGTGTGGAGACCGCTGAACACCTCGGCGTACATCCGGGCGACGCGGGCCGGGGTTTCGACGAGTCCCTCGCGATCCGGGTTCTCGCCGATGGCCAGTAAGATCTCGCGCACGGCGGCTTCGATGCGCGGGATGTCCATGGCGTCCGGGATCACCGGCGGCTCGTCGTCGGCATCGCAGGCGCTCGCCCCGGACAGGATGCGGATCAGCGCTTCGGGCGAGCGGGGTTGGGGTTTCGGCAGATTCATGGTGCGTCCGAGGGGGTTCAGCGCGCATTGTATCCGGTTCGCGCCGCGCGGCGCATACGCCTACAATGGGGTATCCTTTCCCGAGGTGGTTCCATGGCGCTCACCCAGGCCCAAGTCGAAGTCCAGAAGAAAGAAGTCGCCGAGCTGCTCGGCGAAGTCGAGAAGCTCGGATTCGCCAAGAGCATCTTCTTCGGGCGCGTCCGCGGCGACCTCCTGTTCCCCTATCCGACCCTGTCGCCGGAGCAGCAATCCGCGGCCGACGAAGCCTATGCGAATGTGAAGCGGTTCGCCGATACGAGCATCGACGCCGCGAAGATCGACCGCGAATCGCTCATCCCGGATTCGGTCATCCGCGGGCTCGGGGAACTCGGCGTCCTCGGCATGACGGTGCCCACCGAGTTCGGCGGTCGCGGCTTCAACCAGCAGCAGTACATCCGCATTATGGAATTGATCGGCGGCCACTGTGCCAGCACGGCGGTCTTCGTCAATGCCCACCAGAGCATCGGTTGCCGGGCACTGCTTTTGTTCGGGACGAAGGAACAACAAGCGCGCTGGCTGCCGGGAATGCTCGACGGTTCGAAGATCGCGGCCTTCGCGCTCACGGAACCGGAAGCCGGTTCGGACGCGGGCGGCGTGCGCACCACGGCCACACCGACCGAAGACGGCTCCGCGTATTTGTTGAACGGCATCAAGCATTACATCACCAACGGCGGCATCGCGGACGTATTGACGGTGATGGCGCGCACGCCCGATGGCAAAGGCGGCTCGAAGGTCACGGCGTTCCTCGTCACGCCCGATATGCCCGGCTTCAAAGTATTGGAAGCCCGAGCCGACAAGTGCGGCATCCGCGGCACGGCCACCGGGAAGATGGAGTTCGTCGATGTCCGCGTGCCGAAGGAAAACATCCTCGGCCAGATCGGCCGGGGGCTGCAAGCGGCGCTGACGGTGCTCAACTTCGGCCGGACCACGTTCGGCGCCACCTGCACCGGTCACGCGAAAGTTTGCCTCGATGCGATGATCTCGCACGCCAAATCTCGGGTTCAGTTTCAGCAACCGCTCGCCGAGTTTCAGCTCGTGCAGAAGAAGGTCGCCTTCGCCGCGTCGCATTTGTTCGCCATGGAAGCGATGACGACGCAGTGCGCCGCGTTCATCGACCGCGGCGCCGACGATTACATGCTCGAAACGGCGATGCTCAAAGTCTTCGCGACCGAGCACCTTTGGACCATCGTGAACGACACGATCCAAGTCTGGGGCGGGAAGGGGTACTTCACCGATCAACCGTTGGAGCGTTGGATGCGCGACGCGCGCATCAACACCATCGGCGAAGGCGCCAACGACGTGCTGAAAGCGTTCATCGCCGTGGTCGGGTGCAAGGGGCCGGGGGAGTACCTGAAGAACCTGCGCGACGATTTAGTCGGCGGCCGCTGGAGTATTGGCAAATTGCTCTCGGGCCTCGGCGCCGGAGCGCGGCTCGCGGCGCCGTGGTTGGCGCACTCACCGGCGGTGCCGGTCCAAGCAGCGGAGCTTCAAGCGGACGCGCGGATCCTCGCGGGATCGGTGAAGCGATTGGGGACGACGCTCCCGCACGTGTTCCTGAAACTGAAAGATGAAACCGTCTTTGTGCAAGCGCAGTTGGTTCACGAGCGGCTCGCCGATATCGCCATGGATTTGTACTCCGCGGCGTGCGTACTCAGCCGACTGGATGCGCTGCTGGCGAAGCCCAAACCGAACGATCGTTTCGCCGATGTCACCGCGGGTCGGAGCTTCTTGAAGATGGCTTACCGGAGGATCGAAAACAACTTCGCCGCGCTCGATGACAACGACGACGAGGCCTGGTTGGTCGCGAGCGCCGCGATGCTGCGGAAATGGTAGAATGAGTTTGAACTTTCGTCGAGAGTGTGCGCGTGCTGTTTGCCGAAGTTCCACCGCCGAGCGAAGCGCGCGATTTGCTCGCGTGGTGGTCGGATATATTGGGGGTAATCGGATTTTTCGTGTCGCTCGCGGGGTTCGGGGTGGCCTTGGTTGTGCGACACCAGGTCCGGCAGGCGAGGCGAGAGGCGGCGAATGCGTTGGACTTGTTCTTGCAACAGCAAACGCTGCGAGACATTCTTTTCGCCCGTCAAGCAGTGCTCTTAGCCCGAGAGGCTTGCCGGGGCAAGCAATGGGCAAAAGCCCACGGGCATTTCGATGTCGGCATCGAGTTCACGACTCGGCTCTATCTCGATATCGAAATTCCGGAGGTCGAACGGAGCGAACTGCAGGCCATTTTGGATAATCTTCGCCACTTGTCCTCGGCGGTGTTTTCCAGAAAGAGCGAAAGCAATCTATCCTCGGATCGAATGGAAATGCTGGATAGCTTGATTCAGAAGATGACGAATTTGGAAGTGTCGTCCCAACTGAGAGCACGTGAGGTAGACGATGATTGATAAGGCCGTCCAACTTCTGAAAGTCGTAACCGCCAAAACGGTCCGGGGCGAGATCGATTGGTCTCAGGTCGTCAACAATACGTTCCGCACGAGTGTCGCCAAAGGCCTCATCCGCGTTTCGAAATATTACGAAGAGGACTACGGTCACGAAGTCATTGAAGTTGCGATCTCAGATGCGGGAGCCAGGGTGATCGAAGATGATCGACTCAACGAAGGTTCTCCACATTTCGACGTGGTGCTCGCGTTGTTCGAAGCGGCGCGGCGTTCCGCATTAAGCGTCGATGAAGCCCTCGACAAGATGCTCGAATCCCTCTCCGCCAAGTAGAGTGCTTCCCCATGTCCGCCCCCGCAGCCATCCGCTCGCCGCAAGTCGCCCCGAAGCCGGCGCGCTTCCGCTGGGATCAGTACCAACGGATGATCGACAGCGGGACGCTCGCCGGGATGCGCACCATGTTCATCCACGGGGAGATCGTGACCATGGCCGCCATGCTGGAACCCCACGTCACGGGTGTATCGCTGACCCAATTTGAATTGCAACGCGTTTTCGGTGCGGGATTTTTCGTCCGGGCCCAAATGCCACTCCGCCAGGGGAATCACGACCCGGAGCCCGACATAGCCGTCGTTCCCGGCGGGCCGCGCGATTACACCCAAATGCCGACGGCGGCGCTGCTCGTCGTCGAGGTCGCCGATTCATCCTTCTACTACGACACCGGCACCAAAGCCCAAATCTACGCGGCCGCCGGCTTGGCCGACTATTGGGTGCTCGACATCGAGGATCGCCGATTGCTCGTCTTCCGCGACCCCGACGCTTCCGGCTACCGCTCGAAGATCACCTTGGCCGAAACCGACACCATCTCCCCGCTCGCGGCGCCGTCCGGATCGATCCGCGTCGCGGATCTGCTCCCCTGATGGACGAACACCTCCCTTTCTTGCGCGCCATCTGCGCGGACCCGGCCGACGACCTGCCCCGGTTGGTCTTCGCCGACTTCCTCGAAGAGCGCGGCGACCCGGATCAGATCGCGCGGGCTCACTTCATCCGCGCGCAGATGGCGCTGACGCAATTGCCGGCGCCGAGCCCCGAGTTCCGGGAGATGGAGTCACTGCAAAATCGGCTGTTTGAAATGTACCGCGACGATTGGATCTGGGATTTGCCCGTGCATCTCCATGGGAGCGCAAACCCCGTTTGGCGTCGGGGGTTCATCGAATTTGTTCGATTCAAGTGGGACGAGTTCGTCGACTTCTTTCCGTGGGCGGAAACGGTACCGATCACCCGCGCACAAATCACCGATCTGCGAACGCGACGCGGGACGACAACGGAATCCTTGGATGCACTTCCGTGCACGCGACGATTGACCCATTTGAAATTCGGTCCGAACATGAATTCGATTGGGCTCAGGGTCTTTCTCGGTTTCGCTGACGGGCAAGGAACGCTCAGTTCTTTGCTTTTGGAAGCGCGAACCTTCGCCGCACTCACCCACCTCGACCTCGGCGACAACACCGTGGATACCGCAGCCTTGGCCCGATTCATCCTCCGATTCGAGGAGGCTGCGTTCGCACCGACGCTGCAAATGCTCGATCTCTCGGATATCCGCGGCCTCGACGACGCCGTCGGCAACGCGCTGGCCACGGCGCGCGGATTCGAAGCGTTGGCTCGGCTGAATTTGAAACGCACGGAACTCTCCGAACCGGTCCGCGCCATGCTCCGCCGCCGCTTCGGCGATCGGGTGGTGTTCTAAGCGCAGTCGCACTCCCGTATAATCCCGAGTGTCCCCGCAGATGCGAGAGGAATGCCATGCCCGCCGTCGCCGAACCGATTCTGAGTATCCCGGAGTTCATGCCGACTCCACCGCGCCTGCGTTGGGATCAATACGAGCGATTGATTGCCGGCGGGGCGCTCGATGGCCTGCGGACGATGTTCATCCATGGGGAACTGATCCAAATGGCCGCGATGTACGAACCGCACATGTCCGGGATATCGCTGATGCTCCACGAGCTGCAAAAGATCTTCGGCACCGGGTTCTACATCCGTGTGCAAGGACCACTGCGCCAAGGCAACAACGACCCCGAACCCGATTTGTGCGTCGTGCCCGGCGGGCCGAAAACCTACAAGAAAATGCCCACCTCGGCGCTGCTCGTGGTCGAAGTCTCCGCTTCGTCGCTGCGGTACGACACCACCCAAAAAGCCGAAATCTACGCCGCCGCGGGCACGCCGGATTATTGGGTGCTCGATATCGAAAGTCGCCGCTTGCTCGTGTTCCGCGACCCCGAGGCCGCGGGTTATCGCACGCAACTGATCTTCGCGGAAACCGATTCCGTCGCTCCGCTCGCGATGCCGTCGGGAAGTATCCGCGTCGCCGATTTGCTCCCCTGATAAACTACACCATCCCACCGCCTCTCCCCGTGGAGTTTCTATGCCCCTTCGGTTCCTCGCCGGCGCCACTTTGCTCGGCTCACTCCTCGCCCTCACCGTGCTGACCGGTTCCGCTGTACCGCCCACCAGCCCCGACGCCCAACCCGCCAAGGACAACCCGGACGCCAACGGCGCCTCCAAGCGCGCGGTCGTCGCCGGCGGGTTGAGGCCGACCGTTTGGGCCGCCGAGCCGCTCATGGCCAACCCGGTCGCCTTCTGCTTCGACGGCCAAGGCCGCGCCTACGTCGCCGAGACGACCCGCTTCGAACACGGCGTCCCCGATACGCGCGGGCATATGTATTGGCTCGATGAAGACATCGGCTCGCGCAGCGTCGAAGACCGCCTGAAGATGTACGAGAAGCACAAATTCGGTGCGAAGGACAAGAACTACGAGGACTTCGACGACCAAGTGCGCATGGTCTGGGACAGCACCGGCAGCAAAGTCGCGGACAAATCGACGGTGTTCGCTAAAGGATTCAACAAGCTCAAAGACGGCCTCGCCGCCGGCCTGCTGGCACGCAAAGGCGGCGTCTACCTCACGAATATCCCCGACCTGTATTTGCTGAAGGACACCAAGAACACGGGCGTCGCCGATGTGAAAACGAGCCTCGCCACCGGCTTCGGCGTGCGGGCGCAGTTCCTCGGCCACGACCTCCACGGCCTGCGCATGGGACCCGACGGCAAGCTCTACTTCAGCATCGGCGACCGCGGTTTGAACGTGACGACCATCGATAAGAAGAAGCTCTTCCTGCCCGACGAGGGCTGCGTGCTGCGTTGCGATCCCGACGGCAAGAATATGGAGATCGTCCACACGGGCTTGCGCAACCCGCAGGAACTCGCCTTCGATGACTTTGGAAATCTGTTCACATACGATAACAACTGCGACAGCGGCGA
>JAYTBD010000768.1:0-3063 GCA_043737155.1 Fimbriiglobus sp.
ACCTTCAGCGGGTCGTAGCCGAACAGGGACAGGGTCGCCACATCCGACGCCGGAGTCAAGCTCGGCGGGACGTTGTTGCTCAGCCCGGTGACGCCGAGCCGCACGACGCGATCCATGTTCGGCAGATGCGCCGCTTGCAGCGGGGTGCGCCCGCCGAGTTCGGGCACGGGTTCGTCGGCGCAGCCGTCGGGGATAACGATGAGGTATTTCATGGGATCGGTTTACGGGGAGCGGGGAGCGCCGTCATGCGGTTTTGAGGATGTGCGCGAGGATGCCCATGATGCGGCCGGGCTCGGCGATGAAGTATTCTTTGGTATCGAGCGTCAACGCGGTATCCTGCAGCTTCAGAAATTTCCAAGAACTGCCGGTGGTGACCACCCCGTGGATGACGGCCACCGCCGGGACGGATCGCGAGTTGAATTCCCTCGCCGCGACCATCGAGGCGACGCATTGGCCCATCCCATTCCAAATGTTGTCGTTTTTCGCTTCGACGATCGCCACGACCGGCGCATTGAGTACGGCCTGAAAAGGCGAGCGAGTCAGAAGGAAATCGCAGAAATCGGTCAATCCCCGGGACGCATCGACATCGAATAGCACACCCGAGAAAATACCGAACGTCCCGCCCAGCAACCGCCTCAGTTCCAAAAGGATCGGCGCGACGACGAATTCCGAACGGGCTTTCTCGGAGTTGACAAAGACCGCCAAGGGAGCGTCGGTTTTCAACCGTTCGATGAACTCGTCGGAAATGGGGAGCGGCGGGATGCGGTCGAACAAATCCGCTTCGGAGTGAGTCAAAGCGAAGTCGTATTCGACGGCGGGGTAACCGAAATCGCGGAATGCCATGGGAAGCTCCGACGAAAACTGCAACCTCCTCAGCCTATTGTCAGTTTCTCACTCTGCAAGCGACAGGCCGCTGCGCCGGTCATTCCCCCGTCGCAGCGGCTCATCCCCACGCTACTTCTTCAAATTCTGCACCCGGAAGGCGATGGCCCGGCGCACGGCCGGCGGCTCCGGTGCGTCCTTGCCCATGACCGCGTGCCAGAGGATTTCGTTCAACTCGAAATCGTCGATCTTGTCGTACTCGGTGAAGTCCATTTTGTTGCTGCGCTCGGCGCCGTAGGCCATCTTGTCGTTCTTCGCGGTCAGGTCGATCTCGACGTCGAGGTGCTTGTAGGCCGTCGCGTCGGCGGTGGCGGTGAAGCTGTTGAACATCGGCCGGGCGGCAGCGTCGTACTGGCTCAACGGCGGCAACCCGAGGATCAGCTCCATCGTGCGGATCATGCTCACCGTGGCGTACTGCGTGCTGTCGACGTGCTTCCGCTTCGTGTACGGGCTGATGACCAACCCGACGGTGCGGTGGGCGTCGACGTGGTCGGGGCCGTTCTGGGCGTCGTCCTCGATCACGAAGATCGCGGTCTCCTTCCAGAGCGGGCCGTTGCTGATGTGCTCGACGATCCGCCCGAGGGCGAGGTCGTTGCTGGCGACGCAGGCCTGCGGAGTGAACGAGCCGACGCGCGTGCCGTCGGTGTGGTCTTCGCCCAAGCTCATCACGATGAACCGCGGCATCGTCTTGGCCTTCGCGAAGTCGTCGTACTCCTTCAGGAACGTCACCGCGTTGTCGGTATCGCGGGCGCGGCCGAGCTTCGCCTTGGGGATGCCGTAGTCCGGACACATGTGCCCGACGAGGCCGGGGACGCGGCCTTCCATCTTCAATCCGCCTTGGCCATCGCTGACGCGCTTGCCGTACTCGCCGTAGCTCCGATAACTGAGACCCTTGCGCTTACAAGCGTCCCAAATGTGGCCGCTGGGCGCATTCTGCAAACTGCCTTCGTCGTCGTCATCGACGCCCTTGCGCCGGCTGTAGGTGAGGTGCCAATCGCGGGCGGTGTAATCGGTGTGGTAGGCCATCGTGCTCCACGGGTGGCCATCCCGGCTGACTTGGCCGTTGCAATACAAGTTGTCGAGCAGCACGAACTCCTCGGCTAGCTTGTGGTGGTTCGGCGTGACGTTGCGCGGGAACATGCACAAGCTCGGGTCGCCGTTGCCCTTCGGGGTCTTGCCCTGCGCCAAGTCGCCGAAGACTTGGTCGTAGGTGCGATTCTCCTTGATGATGTACAGCACGTACTTGATCGGCGACGCATCGCCGACCTTCGTCGGGATCGCGGTCTTCTCCGGGTGCGGGGCCAGTGTCAATTGGCTGTCACTGTACGGGCAATTGCGGTAGACCTGCGCCGTGTACTCCTTCAGCGTCTTGTCGTCCGGCACGGGGATGACCGACAGCGCCCCGCTCATCGTGGTGCCGATGTACGGGTAGGGCATCAGCTTCCGCGCGATGGCCTTCACTTCGTCCTTCTCGACCTTTTCCAATTCTTCCTTCGTGAAGCGCGGGTTCGCTTTCGACTGCAATCCCTTGCCGACGCCGACGAGGATGCTTTTGCCGTCCGGGGTCACCGCGATGCTCGTCGGGTACCAACCGGTGGGAATAAAGCCCTTCACGTGACTCATCTTTTCGTCGTCGAGGTCGATCACGGCGACGCAGTTGTTGTCGGCGTTGGCGACGTAGAGCGTCTTGCCGTCCGGGCTGAGCGCGAGCGCATCCGGCGTGCTGCCCGACGGGGCCTTCGGGAACAGGCTGGTGTGGATCGTTTCGACGACGGTGCCGCGCTCGGTGTGGATCACGCTGACCGTGTTGCTGCTGGCGCAGGCGACGTACAGCTTCTTCCGCTCGGCGTCGAGCGCCATCTGATTCGGGTGTTCGCCGACGCCGATTTTCTTTTCGACCTTCAGCGTCTCGGGGTCGAGCACCAGCACGCGCTGCCCGGCCCAATCGCTCACGAAGATCTGGTGGCCGCCGGGACCGACGACCACGTCGTACGGCCGACCGCCGATGACCGCGACCTTCGTCGAATTGTCCTTGAGGTTGGTGGCGTGGATCCGCCCTTCCTTCGGGCTTTCTTTATCCTTGATGTCCTTTTGATGATGGATATCGAGCGAGTAGAGCGTGTCGGTCTTCGCGTCGAGGTGCAGTCCGCTTTTGAAGGTCGCCGTGCCGCCGAGTTCCGC
>JAYTBD010000769.1:0-3058 GCA_043737155.1 Fimbriiglobus sp.
GGCATCATCGGGCCATAATCCTCGGGAGTCCAGCGGGAGCAATTCGAGGTCGAGGTACAGATCCATTCTAGCCGTAAGGAAGTTCACCCACGTCGTGAAAAGTTGATTTTGCGATTCGACGAGCGAGGCTTGGGCTTCGAGTAATTGCTGGGTCAGGGCGGCCACGCTTCCGGCGGTATCTTGGGTCCGGGGGTCGGGCGGTGCCAAGAAGGTACTCCGGGCATTGTCCACTTGGGAATAGGCTATCTCCACGGCGCGCTGTTGCACGAGCAGGGTTTGATAAAGCTGCCGGAGGGCGCGGAGATCGACCCGCGCATCCGTCACAATGTTATCTTCGAACGCCTGCAGGTTCCGCCGCTGCCGCTGATACGAGATCAGTGCAGCGCGGTACAAGTTCCGCTCGGCCCGTCGCACGAACGGCGGTTCGATCCGCAGTCCGACCTGATGCAGCACGCGGCTGCCGGAAAAACTCAGCCCTTCATTCTCGTTGAAGGGGGTGTTCGCCGTCAAATCGTAGCGGATGTCGAACACCCCTTGCAAGGCGTTCGCCCGCACGGCGATCTGCCGCCAGGCATCGACGACCTGCGCACGGGCATTCATCAAATCGAACCGATTACTGATCGCCACTTGAGCGACTTTGAGGTACGCATCATCGAGCGGGATTTCCAAAAGGTCGGTGTCATCCACAAACAATGGCGGCACGGCGGGCCACTCCGCGCGAATTTGATCGAGGCGCTGGTTGCGGGCTTGGATGGCGACGAGCAAGCCGGCTTCGACGACGACGCGGAAGGCGACAGCTTGCTCGACGCCGCGCTTTTCGGCGGGGGCCTTCAGCCACGGTTGCGTTTCGTAACGCCGCAGCGCCAATTCGAAGTTGATGCGGTCGACCTCCGCTTCGAGCCGGGTCAGTTTCTCGAATTCCGCATCCGGCTCGGGCAACCGCTTCGATTGTCGGTCGGCTTTGGCATCGAGCAATTTGCGACGCACTTCGAGCAGTTCGGCGATTCGCTTGGTCAGGTCCTCCGCCTTCGCGGCTTTCAAATCGGCGGACTGCTTCGGGTACTCTTTCGCCAGCGGGGTTCCTTTGGCGAGTTTGGATTCGGTCAGATACTTCGTCCAGCGCGCCCGCAAGTCGGCGATCGCTTCCTTGGGCTCCAACTGCCCCGCCGCGAGTTCGAGTTCGCCGAGCTGATCGTAGACTTCCTCGAACCGCTTCAACTGCATCCGGATCGGCCGGAGCGGGGCGTCGTCGAGTTCGAGCGGCAGCGTCGCGGGGACGCCGAGTTGCAACTTGAAGTTGTCGATGCCATCGACGTACAACTGGGTCCGATTCAACGACAGCGCCCGGCTCTGGAGCAAGCGCTGCTCGACGCGGACGACCTGCAACTCGGGCACGCCGCCACCTTCTTTGAGGTTCTGGAACAGCTTTAGGAACTGTTCCAAGCTCGCGATATTCTTCCGCTCGTTATTCATGATGGCGGCGCGGAGCAGCGTCGGCAGATACCCCGCGGGGTTGGAGGTCAGGTTGGCGCCGATGCCGCGACCGAGGTTCTGCGATAGCCCCTGCAAGCCGTAAGGGTTGTTCGTGTAGTTGCCATTGCCGACGATGGCGACGTAGAAATTCGAGCGGAAGCGGGCGTACGAACGGACGCCGTATAGCAAAGTGCGCTCGGATTGGGTCAGGGCTTCGAGCGTCACGGCGAAGCCGCCGCCGCGGAGCAGCGGCTGTACGAGCGACAACCCCAGCGTCGAAATGCTCAGCGTCGGACGGTCGCCGCTGAGGTCGATGACGATCTGGTTTGCCAACCGGACGAGCAGTTCCGCACCGGTGGCGAAACGGCGCGTGAAGCCGATTTCCCCGGAGATGTTCCAGCGGTTACCGGGATCGGGCAGATCGCGCCCGGCGAACTCGCGGATGATTTGCTCGGAAGCAAACGCTTGCGCCGAGAACTGGAACCGCTCCAACGAGACGGGCAATGCGGCGAGGTACAGATCCTCCCGGCGGTCTTGGAATTCCCGGCTGTTGAAGATGGCGAGCTCGACGGCTTGGTCGAGCTTCAACTTGTACGCTTTCTGGTCGGACCTCAGCGCGCCGGCCGTCGGATCGTCGCCGGGCTGCATCACCAGCATCGATTCGGGCTGCTCCTCGGCGCGGTTCATCGCGTCCCACGCGATGATCTCATTCAGGTAACCGTCGCCCTCTACGCGGGCGATCCCGGCTTTGCCCGGCTTCTGCGGATTCGGCGACAGCATCCGGGCGAACTCGTCGTCCGGCGGCATCGGCGGACGATCGGGCGATGTGGGATCGAAAAAGCGGGCGCGGGAATCCGGGTAGACGTTGTAGTTCTCGATCGCCGCGTTCGGGACGACGTCTTTCGATAACAGGATGGTCGACACATCGCGGTCGGCCCGCTTGCGGAACTTTTCCCGCGAACAGCCGGTACCGATCAGCAGCAATCCGAAGAAAATGCCGAGTACTGAAGCCGAACCACGCATGGCGGGCACCCGAGACGATACGTGCGCAGGAAAGGCCGCACAACCGTTATCGGCCGCAAGGTTTGCCCAGCTTGAACCGGAAAACGAACACGGAGGACGCTCCGCCCACCATCGCCCAACTCCACTCGACACGGCCTAACCTTCCCCGATTTCTTTCACCAACGACCGCGCCAATTTGTATGCGCTGCGGATGTTCAGAACGCGGACTTCCATCTGCCCCTCAGTGAAAATCGTGCCGAGTTGGGCTTTGGGCAACCCGGCCAACTCCAGCGTCAGCGGGAGCAGACTCATGAATTCTTTCATCCGCGTTTGGCGGAGTTCGGGCGTCGTTTCTTCGGCCATGATCGGAATCTCCTGGAACGTATGATGATTGGCTGTTTCATGATCCTGTTAGCCGGACGCACGAGCGACGGCTACGTACCGGGTTCTCGATAGTCCGAGTGAACGGCGTGGCCCTGATCGTGGCCGTCGCTCGCGCGTCCGGCTACTGACTGTCATATTTACAATCGCAGCACTTTATCTTGCCTCGCTGCGTAGTATTCGGCCATGAGAACACCCGGCA
>JAYTBD010000770.1:0-3056 GCA_043737155.1 Fimbriiglobus sp.
GGGTTCCACCGCAACACGAGCTTCAACGAAGAGGGCGGCGCCGACGCCGAGCAGTTCCGCGTCGAGCGCGTCGTCGACCGCACCAACACCACAGCCGCCGTCTGGCTCGGCCTCACCGTCGGCTGCGCCCAGTGCCACGACCACAAGTACGACCCCGTGTCGCACGCCGATTACTACCGGCTTTACGCCTTCTTCAACAGCAGCGACGAACCGACGATGACCATCGGCGGGGCGCCGGAGTTGGACAAGCAGATCGCCGGCTTGCAAGAGAAGCTCGCGGCCGAGCGCAAACTCGGCAACGACGAGGCGAGCAAGAAGCTGCTGGCCGAAATCAAGAAGGCGCAGGGGAAGGTGCCGAGCACGCTGATTATGAAAGAGCGACCGAAGCCGCGCGAGACGCACATCCAGATACGCGGGGACTTTCTCCGCAAGGGGGACGCGGTGACGGCCGGGTATCCGTCGGCGCTGTCGAAAGACGTCGCCCCCGCGTCGCGCCTCGATCTGGCGAAGTGGCTCGTGGGACGCAACCACCCGCTGACGGCGCGCGTGCTCGTGAACCGGACTTGGCAGCAGTTCTTCGGGCGCGGGTTGGTCGAAACCGAGAACGACTTCGGCATGCAGGGGACGCTACCGACGCACCCGGAACTCTTGGACTGGCTCGCGGTCGAAGTGCAGGAGCCGAAGTCGGGGAAGCCGTGGAGCATGAAGGCTTTGCACAAGTTGATCGTGACCAGCGCCACTTACAAGCAAGCCTCGATTGTACGCGATGATTTGAAGGAGCTGGATCCGCAGAACAAGTTGCTGGCGCGGCAGACGCGCTTGCGTTTGGAAGCGGAGATCATCCGCGATGCGGCGCTGAGCGCGAGCGGATTGCTCAGTCGCAAGCTCGGGGGACCCGGGGTCTATCCGCCGCTGCCGCCGGAGGTGTTCGCGTTCACGCAGAGCAAGCACCCGTGGCCCGAGAGCCAAGGCGAAGAGCGCTTCCGCCGCGGGCTGTACACCTTCCTTTGGCGGCAGAGTCAGCACCACCTGATGACCACGTTCGACGGCGCCGACGGCCAGACGGCGTGCACGAAGCGCAACCGCAGCAACACGCCGCTGCAGGCGCTGCACCTCGCCAACGACCCGGCCTTTGTGGAGTTCGCCAAGGCGCTCGGCGAACGCATCGAGAAGCAGGGTGGCACGTCGGATTCGGAGAAGATCGATTTCGCCTATCGGGTTTGCTTCGGTCGATCGCCGAGTGCGGGCGAAGCCGAGGTCACGGTGAAGTATCTGTGGACGCAGCAGGAGGCGGATGTGAAAACGGCCTGGGCGCGGATGGCGCGGGTGCTGATGAATCTGGATGAGTTCGTGACGCGGGAGTGAACTCGAGGAAGGGTATAATTTCGAATGACAGACCACGTCGAAGGAATTTGAACGATGTCGATCACGCTCGACCTGCCGCAAGATTTGGAACGCCAACTCCGCGAGGTAGACCCCGCCTTCGACGCCGAGACGAAGATCGTGGCCGCACTCGATCTGTTCCGTAAGGAGCAGATCACGATTTACGAATTGCGGATGATGCTGGGACTGACTCGGGATGAAGTCAATGCCTTGTTAATCGAGCGTAGGGAATACGCCCAAAGCCCGACTTTTGAAGATTTGGAAAACGACGCCCGTACCCATGCGGCACTCTTCAAAGCCCATCGAGCATGATCGTCGTCTCCGATACTTCGCCGATGGTAGCACTTTGGAAACTGGGTTGCTTGGACATCTTGCCGGCACTCTACGGAAACGTCGTCGTTCCCCGGGAAGTCGAAACCGAACTCCGGGCTCGGGCGCATTCGAATTCCGCGCGCGAGATATTCGAAGCGTGCGCCGGTTGGCTGACCGTCCGCTCGCCGCTGGCGATCCAACAATTCGCGGGTTTGGACCCGGGCGAAACGGCCGCGATCGCATTGGCGAAGGAACTCCGGGCGGATGCCTTGATCATGGACGAGAGGGCGGGTCGAAAAGTCTCCGAGCGCGAAGGCATCCCGACGATCGGAACCATCGGCGTACTGGAATTGGCCGCCCGACGGGAGTTGCTCGATTTGGGTGTCGTCTTCGAGCAACTCAAACGCATCGACTTCCATGTGACTCAAGAACTGCTCGATTCCCGACTCGAACTTTTCCTTGGCCAACGAAATTCCAAACGGGCGACCGAGGATCCCTGACGGAGATAGTGTGGCGAATGTCGAATTTCACGCCGCCTCGTCCCAGAGCACCGGCGCCGTGCGGGTCCCCGGATCGTTCGCCATCGCCAGCAGCTCCGCGACGATCACCGTGTTCATCGTCTCTTCCAAATCGCCGAGCGCCCGCGCCACGGGCGCCCCGTCCAACACCCGGTGGTCGAAATGCACGCGCACCGGCAGCGTGTGATCCGCTCCGAAGATCCCGTAATTCACACTCGTACTCAGCGGCGAAATCAGGTTCAGCGCCGTCGCCCCTTCGGACGCCGTCACGCTCACGCCGAACGTCCCGAAGACGCGCATGCGCCACTTCCGGCTGACGTTGGCCGTGTACCACCACGCCAGCCGGCGCATCGGCCAGGGCATCTTCGTGTACTTGATCAGGCTCTGGAACGAGCGGATATTTTCGATGGGGTGCGTCTTCCACCGGTTCATATGCTGCGTCAGTTGGGCCAGCGATTGCGATTCCGGATGGCGCAAACTCCCAAAGAACACGGCCGGTTCGCCGAGGTAGTCGCGCTCCACAGCGACGGTCGCCACGCTGGCGTCGGCTTGGAACAAATGCGGCCACGGGAAGGGCATGTACGCGCGGCGCAGCTCCGGCCGGCGCGCCGCGACCAGCGCGTAAGCCTTGGTGAAGAGCACGACCCACGGCGGCGGATCGGCGAGCCGCTTGCGCGCGGCCGCGACCGCCGAGACATCGACGCGGCGCTCGACCGTGACCGTGGGGATGCGCCGGCCCGCGTGGAGCAAGTCGGCGATCCAGCGCCGCGGCAGGGGGAGGGCGATCCGTCGCCCCGTCACCATCGCCATAGCTTCCGCCGGAAGGGATTCGGGAAGGCGGCA
>JAYTBD010000771.1:0-3051 GCA_043737155.1 Fimbriiglobus sp.
ATCGCGGCGATGAAGCCGACGCACATCGTCATCTCGCCGGGGCCGTGCACGCCCAAGGAAGCGGGCATCTCGAACGGCGTGCTGAAGGAGTTCGCGCCGACGATCCCGATCTTCGGCGTCTGCCTGGGGCACCAGTGCATCGGCCACACTTTCGGCGGCGAGGTGGTCCGCAACAGCCGGATCATGCACGGGAAGGTGTCGCCGATCCACCACGACGGCCGCGGCGTCTTCGCGGGCGTCGGCAATCCGTTCGACGCGACGCGCTACCACTCGCTGGTGATCGAGAAAGAATCGTGGACGAACCCGGATTTCGAGGTGACCGCGTGGACCGCCGAAGGCGAGATCATGGGCGTCCGGCACAAGGTGTGGCCGCTGCACGGGGTCCAGTTCCACCCGGAGAGCTTCCTGACGGTGGAAGGGCCGAAGCTGTTGCGGAACTTTCTGGAGTTGGCGGCGTGGGAATGAAGAAAAGAGTTTTCACCACAGAGTCACAGAGAGCACAGAGAAGAGAAGATAAATCCGAATATAAGAGGGTGGGGCGTACGACCGGCCGTACGCCATACCCTTCTTGATTTACTCGTCCTGTTCTTCTCTGTGCCCTCTGTGACTCTGTGGTGAAAAAATCTTCTCCCCAATTTACAAGATCCCCGGCGCCGCCACTTTGATCCCCTTGATGGCCATCTTCAACTGCTCCGGGTTCGGGGCGAACTCCAAACCGGTCGCTTTGTCGATATCGCCGCGCTCGATGAGCAGTCGCAGATTCTCGGTGAAGTCACACATGCCTTCGAGGAAGCCGATGCGGATGGCGTCGAGGAGCTTGTCGTCTTTGCTCTTCAAGATCAGGTCGCGGATGGTCGGGTTGATAATCATGATCTCGTTCGTCGGCACGCGCTGCACGCCCGGCTTGATGCTCGGCACGAGCTTCTGCGCCACCACGGCCTTCAGGTTAAACGCCAAGCTCTGACGCACGGCGTGGTGCATCATCGGCGGGAACAGGTCGAGGATGCGGCTGATGGTGCTCGCCGCCGTCGACGCGTGGATCGTCCCGAAGACGACGTGCCCCGTTTCCGCGGCGTGCACCCCGGCTTCGAACGTGTCTTGGTCGCGCATTTCGCCGACGAGGATGATGTCCGGATCTTGCCGCACGGCGTGCTTCAAGGCCATGTGCCAGTCGGAGACGTCGAGGTAAACTTCGCGCTGGTTGATGATCGACAACTTGTCGTCGAACACGAACTCGATCGGGTCTTCGATCGTCAGGATGTGCAGCGCTTCCCGGCCGTTGATGTAATCGAGCATCGATGCGATGGTCGTCGTCTTGCCCGAGCCGGTGACCCCGGCGAGGATGACCATTCCCTGCTCGTAGTGGCAGAGCTTTTCGATGGCCGGGGGCAGGCCGAGCATCTCGAAGGTCGGGATCTTGGTGTTTACCCGCCGCGCGACCATGGCGAGTTTGCCGCGCTGGCGGAAGAGGTTCACGCGGAAGCGGCACTCGTCCGCGCCGATGATGTAGGCGTAGTCGGCGCCCCCTTCGTCTTCGAGTTTCTTGCGCTGCTTCTCGGTCAGCACCGGGTAAATCAGTTTCTCCATGTCCTCTTGCGTGAGCACTTTGGTGTTCATGCGCTGGATGGAACCGCGGAGCCGCATCATCCCCGGCAGGCCCGCTTTCAAGTGCAAGTCAGAGGCTTCGTGGAGCATGACCGAGCGGAACAATTGGTTCAGCGGCGGTTCGCCCTGCACGGGGTCGGCGACTTTCAACCCCCCGCCGGAGGCGAGATTGCCGGCGGCGGGTTTCGCGTGCGCATCCCCTTTGGTGGGCGGCGTACCCGCCTGGGAGGATACGGGTGTAACGACTCGCGGCCCGGCTTGGGCGGCGACGGGGGTCACGACTCGGGGGGTCGGGTCAGCCATGGGCGAAACTCACTGCGGATAAACGAGACATGGATACGTTGATTTTACACGCCGACCGGCACGAGGCGAACGGGAATCCCCGCCTTCGCCAGATACTCCTTGGTCGCGGGGATGCTGTACTGGCCGTAGTGGAAGATGCTCGCGGCCAGCGCCGCCGAAGCGCCGGCTTCAAATGCTTCCCGCAAATGCTCCGGATTCCCGGCGCCGCCGCTGGCGACCACCGGGATGTTCACCGCGGCGCACACGGCCTTCAATATCGGCAAGTCGTAGCCCGTCTTCATGCCGTCGGCGTCCATGCTCGTCAGGACGATCTCTCCGGCGCCGAGGCGTTCGACTTCGCGCGCCCACGCCACGCACTCCAACCCGGTCGGCTTGCGACCGCCGTGGATGTGGACTTCCCAAAACTCGTCCGGGGTATGGGGTGTGGGGTGTGGGGTGTGGAAAGAGGTGCTTCCTCCCATACCCAATACCCCACACCCCATACCCCCAGTGCGAAGCACTCGTCGGGGGTCGATATTCACCACCGTCGCGCAGTTGCCGAACTTGCGGGAGACTTCGGTGATCAATTCGGGCGTCGTCACGGCGGCGGAGTTCAAACTGATTTTCTCCGCCCCGGCTTGGATGAGCATGGTCGCGTCGGCGAGGGTGCGGATGCCGCCGCCGACGGTGAAGGGCATGAAGATTTCCTCGGCGACCTTCCGGACCATGTCGAGGAGGATATCCCGGCCTTCGTGCGTCGCGGAGATATCGAGGAAGACGAGTTCGTCGGCCCCCTCGGCTTCGTAACGGCGCGCCACTTCCACGGGGTCGCCCGCATCGCGAAGTTGCAGGAAGTTGGTCCCCTTCACTACCCGGCCGCGGTCGATGTCGAGGCAGGGGATAATGCGCTTGGTGAACATGGGGGAATGTTAGGCGCGGAACTGAAATCTGTCATCCGGCCTCTGTTCCGCGGTGGAAATTCTCGGCCCGAAACCGCGGAGCCCTCTCGAAGCAACCTCTCGCTGTCGGGTGCGGCGTACTCCGCCCGACACCGTCATTCGCGCATCGCCCATTAAAAATTCGCCCGGGTTTCCTTGACTCTTCCGGATTCGAGCGCATGTACTACTGCACCTAGTTTAACTATACGGAGTTTCACGTATGGTC
>JAYTBD010000772.1:0-3047 GCA_043737155.1 Fimbriiglobus sp.
GACAATCTCGGATACGCGGTCGATCCGCCCCTCATTTCGGGTCGGCAATCATTCAGCCCGGACGCCTCGTATCACAGCGGACCATTCCCCTCGAACGAGATGGGTTTCGTCGAATGCGCACCGACGTTCGCCGTCGAAGTGCGCAGCGAGAATGACTACGGTCGCAGCGCCGAAATCGCCATCGCCGACAAACGGGCCGACTACTTCGAAGCCGGCACGCTCGCCGTATGGGAAGTCGATCCACTCGCGCAGACAATCGCTCTGCACACCCCGATGTCCGAAACCACTTTCCGCCCCGGCGATCTCGCCCATGCCGAACCCGCCGTGCCGGGCTGGACCTTGGATGTGACCGCCTTATTCGCCAACTGACGCGCCGGCGATAGACCCTCGCTGGCGCGTCGGGCTAACAAATGCGCATGACCGATTGGAGGGGAAAGCCGTAATTTGATTGCAACCGGTTCTCTCCCAGCGAGCGTCTCCATGTCCCGCGTTTTCGTTTACGACACCACCCTGCGCGACGGCAGCCAGGGCGAAGGCGTCAACTTTTCCCTCCAAGACAAACTCGCCCTGACGAAGCGGCTCGACGAACTCGGCATCGATTTCATCGAAGGCGGTTACCCGCTCTCGAACCCCAAGGACGCCGAGTACTTCGCGGCGGTGAAATCGCTGACGCTGAAGCATGCCAAAGTTTGCGCATTCGGCATGACGCGCAAGAAAAACACCGAGGCGGCGTTGGATACCGGCTTGAAGGCATTGCTCGACGCCGAAACGCCGGTCGTCACCATCGTCGGCAAATCGTGGGACTTCCACGTCGCGAACGTGCTCGGGACCACGCTCGACGAAAACCTCCGCATGATCGCCGATACCATCGCCCACTGCCGCGCGGCCGGTCGGGATGTGATGTACGATGCGGAGCATTTCTTCGACGGTTACCGGGCCAACCCCGACTATGCACTGCGAACTCTCCGCGCCGCGGAGGACGCCGGGGCCAGCGTTGTCATCCTCTGCGATACCAACGGCGGCACCATGCCCGAGCGAATCGCGGAATTGGTGGCACTCGTGCGCGACAAACTCACCTGCGAAGTGGGAATCCACTGCCACAACGACTGCGACCTCGCCGTGGCCAATACACTCGCTGCCGTCCGCGCCGGGGCGACCCAGGTGCAAGGGACCATGAACGGCATCGGCGAGCGCTGCGGCAACGTCGACTTGGTCAGCGTCATCGCCAACTTGGCGCTCAAGTACGAGCGGACGGTGCTGCGACCCGAGAGTCTGCGCGGCCTCACGGAAGCGTCTCGGTACGTCTACGAACTCGCCAACATGAACTTCCGCAGCGGGCAGCCGTTCGTCGGTCAAAGTGCCTTCGCGCACAAAGGGGGAATGCACACCCACGCGGTGGCCAAAGACCCCGCGACCTACGAACACATCGCCCCAGAGATCGTCGGCAACGAGCGCCGCATCCTCGTCAGCGAGCTGTCCGGTCACGCCACGATCCTCAGCAAAACCAGCAAATACTCGCTGGCGAGCGACAAAGCGGCGATGACCAAGATTCTCCACATGGTGCAAGACTTGGAGAACCAAGGCTACGAGTTCGAAGCGGCCGAGGCGTCGTTCGACCTGCTCGTGAAGAAAGCGACCGGCCTCTACAAGCCTTGGTTCGAACGGCTGAGTTACCGCGTGGAGACCGAGCATGTCGGCGACCGACTACTGACCGAAGCGAGCGTGAAGCTCGGCATCAACGGGGCCGTCGAACACACCGTCAGCGAAGGAGATGGCCCGGTGAACGCCCTCGACGCGGCGTTGCGGAAGGCGCTGCTGCCCTATTTCCCGAACCTCGACGAGATGCAACTCGTCGATTACAAAGTGCGCGTCGTCAACGGCCGCGAGGGCACGGCCGCGCGGGTGCGCGTCGTGATCGAATCGCGCGATGGCTCCGATGTCTGGGGCACCGTCGGCGTGAGCGAGAACATCATCGAAGCGAGCTATTTGGCGCTGGTGGATGCGATCGAATTCAAACTGTTCCAAACCCGCGATGCGAAGTGAACCGGAGGAAGCCATGGCCACCGAGACGCTCGAGCAAACCGAGACGAAACTGCCGGAGGGGTACCCGTTCCACATCGGCACGCGCGTTGTCAACCACTTGGATGCCGATGGCGAACTCATCGAAACGGAGAGCGTGCCGCTCGAGGAGTGGGATTTTCTCCATCCGCAAGAAGAGGATCGATTCATGCTCACGGATGCCCACTCGGTCACCGTGGACTACCTCCGTCACGCCATCATCACGGGGTGCCGGGATTTGAAGGGCATCCGCGTTTTCACCGAACACCGCATCGATTGGCAGATCGGGGGAATCGAGCCGCACGGCCCCGACCTCGCCGTGTTCGATCGCTTCACCGGCGACTGGAATCCCTTTTTGGGAACCCTGCCGGTGGCGGATGTCGGGGCGGAAATCGTCGCCGTGTTCGAGGTCACTTCCCCGAGTACGCGGAAGATCGACATCGGCACGAAGTTCGACGAGTACGCCGAAGTCGGCGTCCCCTACTACGTCATCGTCGATATCGTCGATCCCGACCGCGGGCCGAACATCCGGGGATATCGGCTCGCGAAGGGAAAGTACATTCCCATGCGCTACGAGGCGTCGACCGGTTCTGTCATCCCCGCGCTCAGGCTCTGGTTCCGCTGGGAAAAGAACCGCATCGTGGTAGCGGACGAAGATGGCCGCGACATACCGGATTCGCTCGAAACGGCGCGGCAACTGGAAGACGTGCGCGAGATTGCCATCTTGGAAACGCGGCGAGCCGATATAGCTGAGCAACTCGTCGAAGCCGCGTCCGTCCGGGCCGAGGCGGAAGCTGCCCGGGCCGCCATCGCTGAAACGGCCGCTCATGCGGAGAAGACCCGAGCCGACGCCCTCGCCGCCGAACTCGTCGAACTCAAAGCCAAGCTGAACGAAGCCCAGTAAGGACCCGCCATGCCGACGGAACTGCCGAAGACGTACGAGCCGAAAGCTTGGCAAGAGAAGTGGCTCGGTCGCTGGAAAGAAAAGG
>JAYTBD010000773.1:0-3036 GCA_043737155.1 Fimbriiglobus sp.
GCGTTCGAGGTTGCACATGAGAGCGATCTTGTCGATGTCCTCGGACGGAATGACGCGCTCCGTCCGGCAAATGAGCACGTCCGGTTGGATGCCGATTTCGCGCAGTTCGCGCACGCTGTGCTGGGTCGGTTTAGTTTTCAACTCCCCGGCCGCCTTCAGATACGGCACGAGCGTGAGGTGGATGAACAGACAATTCGCTTTGCCGACATCGAGGGCGAACTGGCGGATCGCCTCGAAGAAGGGCATCCCTTCGATGTCGCCGACGGTGCCGCCGATCTCGGTGATGACGACGTCGACGTCGGGCACCGCCAGCTTGCGAATGCAGGCCTTGATCTCGTCGGTGACGTGCGGGATGACCTGCACGGTCTTGCCGCCGTACTCACCGCGGCGCTCTTTCTCGATGATCGACAGGTAGATTTTGCCGGTGGTGTAATTGCAATCGCGGTCGAGGAGGGCGTTGGTGAAGCGCTCGTAGTGGCCGAGGTCGACGTCGGTCTCGGCACCGTCGTCGAGCACGTAGACTTCGCCGTGTTGATACGGCGACATGGTCCCCGGATCGACGTTGATGTACGGGTCGAACTTCTGCATGCGGACTTTGAGTCCGCGCCGTTCGAGGAGCAACCCGATGGAGGCGCTGGTCAACCCTTTGCCGAGGGAACTGACAACGCCGCCGGTCACGAAAATATGCTTGGCCATTCCACTGGAACCCGAAAGTGTCCCGCATCGCGGGCGATGATCCAGTAGGTGAAGATTAGGGAAAGGGGTGCGCGGAAGCCACCGACTTTACGAACTCCGCGTAGTCTTCCGGAGTGTCGATACCGCGGTGGCCGACCGGCACGATGCCGACGCGGATGGCGATGCCGTGGGCCAGCGCCCGGAGTTGCTCCAATTTCTCCGCGAGTTCGAGCGGGTGCGCCGGCGTCCGCGCTAATGACAACAGGGTGTCGCGGCGGTAGGCGTACACCCCGAGGTGCTGCAGGAATTGGCCGGAGGAGAAATCGGGCGCGGCATCGCGCACCATCGGGATGGGACTGCGGCTGAAGTAGAGCGCCCGGCCATCGTCCGCGCGCACGACCTTGACGATGTTCGGATTTCGGTAGGTCGCCTCGTCGCGGATCGGCACCGCGAGGGTGGCCATGTCGGCGCCGAATCCGATCAACAGATCCAATCCCGCGGGGTCGAATTGGGGCTCGTCCCCTTGCAGATTCACGATGATCTCGGCATCCAAACTCTCCGCGACTTCGGCGATGCGGTCGGTGCCCGAAACGTGATTCGCGCGCGTCATCGCGACATCGCCGCCGAACGACCGCACCGCGTCGGCGATGCGCTCGTCGTCGGTGGCGACGATCACCCGGTCGGCCAGTTTCGCTTGCAACGCCAGCTCGTAACAGTGCTGGATGAGGAACTTGCCCGTGGCCTTCAGCAGGGGTTTGCCGGGCAGGCGCGAAGAATTGTAACGGGCGGGGATGACGATCGCGGCCTTCATGCCGATGCTCCCCGTGACACAGGTCTCAGCGGAAGGTAGTACCGCCGGTCGCGGTTTCGACGCCGTTGACCGATTCGACCATGCGCTTGAGCTTGCGATGCGCCTCGGAATTGCCGCGCGAGAGCGCGGCCGCTTCGGCCATCGTCAGCCCCGGATCGGGGCAGGGGAGCTTGGCCCGCGCCGAGTCGAGCGGGTCATCGAGCACGTACTTGTCGCCCGCCGCGCTCACCTCGATCCCGAGTGAGCGCAAGAATCGCAGATCGCGGTAGAACGCCCGCTGGTCGGTCTTCAACTTGACCATGAGTACGGTGCGTGTTTTCGCCGTCCCCGACAAGAGTTTGAGGAACTTCGCCAACCGCGCGGCGCGGTCACGCGTGACGGTGGCGGTTTCGGGGGCAGTCTGGGGCATAGCGTGTCGCACCATCGGGCGGTCGATGGGCATGATCCTAGATGCGGCGTGGAGCGAAAGCAAGTTGTTCGTCGCGCGAAGGCGCAAAAGAAATGCGGTGCCCCGAAATAGATCGGGGCACCGCTGGCAATGCATTGTCACCGGGGATGGTCCGATTCAAGCGGTCGCCCTTTGCGGAGCGAGCGCTTTGCGGAGTTTATCGATGGCACCCGCTTGGACTTGGCGGACCCGCTCTTTCGACAACCCCATCGCACGCCCGACCGTTTCGAGCGTCGGTGCGGCCGGGTCGTCGCGGAGATTGAAGCGGTGTGCGAGGATCTGCTTTTCGCGCTCGTTCAACAACGGGTGCCCATCCCGCAAGTATTCTTCGATCGGGATCAGCAGCGCGGCATCCCGGACCGGCGCCTTGCCGCGCGGCTCACCATCGGGGAGGGCGTCGAGTGGGATCGAGCGCGTCAACCAATCGGCAGAACTCTTTTGCGAGAGACGCGAAAGTGCGCGCACCAAGCAGGTGTACGCGTAGGTGCTGAAGCGGATCCCCATCCAGGGGTTGAACGCGGCCACGGCTTGGATAAGCACGATGTGGCAATCGCCGATCATGTCGTCGGCCCGATTCTGCATGGCCATTCGTCGGCGGACGGCACGGTAGATCAGCTTGCGATTCCCGAGCACGATCCGATCGCGCAGACCGAGGTAATAACCCCGCCACCGGGTCAGTTCGACTCGGGTGCGCGCCCGGTGCATCCGGTAGGCTGCGTAATGCATCCGCTTGGCGTGATCTCGGGTCACATCGTCCGGCATGTAGTGATCGTCGTACGTTTCCAGCGAGTCGATCAACTCGAAAGGATCAAAATCCTCGCGGGCCTGTTTCGTCGGGAACGAATCGTGGTGGATGTGGCCCGGCAATTCTGCCGTACGGGGGGTACGTCGCGTGTCGGGGGCGGTGAACAAGTCCATTCGAACTCCCTATAAGGTGGGACGACCGTGCGATACATCCGGTAGCTGTTCGTTGTGAACACCCGGTTCCAATAACTCAACCGCGA
The DNA here is from genome assembly GCA_043737155.1 of Fimbriiglobus sp. Classification (GTDB taxonomy): domain Bacteria; phylum Planctomycetota; class Planctomycetia; order Gemmatales; family Gemmataceae; genus JALHQU01. The sequence continues at coordinate 2,939 of JAYTBD010000773.1, forward strand.
AGCGGGGGCGAGTTAACGAGAAAACGTCCAAAACGTCCAATTAATTCGACGACTCGCAAGTTTTCCCACCGAAGTGCCATGTTGACGAGCTATCATTG
>JAYTBD010000774.1:0-3032 GCA_043737155.1 Fimbriiglobus sp.
CGCGCAAGGAACTGCGGCAGCTCATCGAGGCGTTCTCGCAGCGGCGGAAGGCGGACTTCCACGGTGGCCAAGTGCGTTTGAAAGCGCGGGATCAGCACCCCGCTGGCCACCTGCGCCGCCACGGGTCGCGGACTCCCGCAAATCAGATGCGGCGCCCCGGCCCCGCCGCAATGCTCGGCGATCCGCGTCTGCAAATCGCGCGGCAGCTTCGACGGCTGCTTCAGATAGAGCGTGCCGACACTCAACGTCGCCGCCAAGCCCCCTTTACCGAAGAGCATCCCTTCCAGCAGATACGGCTGAAGTCCGGAGCATTCGAGCCCGACGAACCGCCCCGCACCGGCGCCGTGCATCGCGCGGGCCAGCGTTTCTTTGCCGGTACCCGCTTCGCCGACGAGCCACGTTGACGCCCGGTGCTCCGCCGCCCAGCGGAGCTGCGACTTCAACCGTTCGAGCGCCGGCGAATCGCCGCCGAGCAATTCGAAAGTGAACTCCTGCGTGCGGCGATGGCAGAGTGTTTCAAAGATCGCCGGCAGCTTCACAGCCCCTCGTAGAGGAGCCGCGCCCACGACTTCGAGCGTGCCGACGACGCCGAGGATCCGATCCCCGTTCCCCCGAAGTGGAACGTAGGTGAGATCCCACCAGGGCGGTCCGTGCTCGTTCCCCGGCGCCGGCCGGCGGACGCGCGCCGATTCGCCGCGCCAGATTTCCCGCGGTGGTGCCAGCGCCGCCCACAACGGCGAGGCCGAGGTGCGCGTCTCGGCGAATTTCGTCCCGCGCAGCGCGGCGAAGTCGGCGCCGGTGGCCGCTTCCCACGCGGGGTTGGCGTAGCGGAGTTGCCGGCGGCCGTTGATCACGAACACGGCGGAGCGCGAGCGTTGGAAGAGCGTGCGCCACGCCAACTCGCGCGGCTTCGGGCTCGGCTCGGACGGGGCGGGATCGTTCGGCATACGACCGTCATCCTATCATGACCGCATGGCCGAACCGACCCTCGCCCCCGCAAACCGACCGGACCCTTCGCTCGCCGGCCGTGTCCTCCGCCTCGCGTGGCCGGCGCTCTTGCAGCAATACACCTTCTTCTTGATTCAGCAGTACGACCAATTCCTCGCCCGCAATTTTTCCGAGGAGCACCAAGCGGCGCTCACCACGGCGAATTATCTCTATTGGTTCACCAGCAGCTATTCGGTGATCGTCAGCGCCGGCGCCACCGCACTCGTCGGCCGCTGCTTCGGCGCGAAGGACTTCACCTTGGCGAACCGCGCCACCGGGCAGGCGCTCGTGCTCGCCGTCGTCTTCGGCGCACTCGCCACCGCCGCCGCGTTCGTCGGACTCACCACGTTGATGGCGGTCATCGAATTGCAGAACGACTCCCCGCGCATCGCGGCCGAGTATCTGTACCCCCTTGCTGCAATCCTCATTTTGCAGATGCTCGAAACCGCCGGCATCGCCTGCTTGGTCGGCGCGGGGGACACCAAGACCGGCTTGGCCGTGCTCGTCGGCGTGGCCCTCGTCAACGTCCCCGTCGCGTGGGCGCTATCCGGCGGAGCAGGGCCGGCGCTCGACTTCGGCTTCACGGGCATCGCCATGGGCACGGCGGCGGCGCACTCCCTCGGCGGCCTCACGATCCTCGCCCTGCTCCTCCGCGGCCGCTCCGGTTTGAAGTTGAACTTCGCCCTGCTGAGGCCCGATCCCGAAATCCTGCGCCGACTACTGCGAGTCAGCATCCCCGCCGCAGTAGACAGTTTGTCGATCGCCTGCTGCCAACTCTGGTTCCTCAGCATCGTCAACCACCTCGGCACGGTGCCCGCGGCGGCGCACGGTATCGCGCTGCGCTGGGAAGCGTTGGGGTATTTGGCGGGCGCCGCATTCGGTGCCGCGGCATCGACGACCGTCAGCCAGAGCCTCGGGCAGCAGCGGCCGAGTCTCGCGTCGCATTACGGCTGGTGCGCGTTCGCCCTCGGCGGCGGACTGATGACGGCGATGGGTCTGATCTTCTACTGGCTGGCCGGGCCGATGTGCGAACTCTACAGCCCCGGCAAACCGCAGGTCACGGAACTCGCGGTGATGGCCCTGCGCACGATCGCCTTCGCGATGCCGGCGGTCGCCGCGTGGATCATCTTCACCGCGGCCTTGCGCGCCGCCGGCGACACGCGCGTGTTGGCCGTCTTCTCGTGGGTCGGCTTCCTCGGCGTCCGCATCCCGCTGGCGCTCTGGCTCTCGCGCGACAGCGTCGATCTGGGAATCTTGGGCACCGTCCCCGGCTTGGGCTGGGGTCTGCTCGGCGCTTGGCTCGCGATGGTCAGCGACTTGTATTTCCGCGGGGCGCTCTTCGTCTGGCGCTGGTCGAGCGGCCGGTGGCAATCGGCGCGGGTGTGAGGGGCAAATCCTGCGTCCAGCGCCGCCGCCACCCCCTCTGGACAAACTTGGACGAATTGGACGATTGGACTGTCTATGCGCGGCAAGGGTTTACGGCTGTGGACTCAGAAGGAAGAATTGCCCGTATCCGCTAAGACCGACTCGCGGTACACTTTCGGACGTCGACACGAACCTCCGGATTGCAAACGCCGAATGGCCACGGTTCACAAATCTCTGTTTCACAAACCCCTCTTCCGACCCGAAGCGATCCGCCCGGCGATGAAAAACTTCATCATGCCGGATCGCGTCGGGGCGATGCGGCCGACACTCGCACTCTGGGCCAAAAAGCTCACCGGTAAAAAGCTCGACCGGTTGAAGGAGACGGAACTCCTCCCGGATTTCATCACCGACATCTTCGGGGGCTTACTCGGCTACTCGGGCCCGGTCAGCCAGTTCGACATCTTTTCGATGAAGTGCGAAGGCTTAGTGAAAGTTCGGTGTCGGGCCTCGAAGACTCGACCCGACCTACAACTCTCAATCCCGATTCCCTGCGGATTAGCAAAGAGGATAAATCGCTATGAAGATCTCGGAACGCACATTATCAAACATCGCAGTAATGATCTGCGGTAATAACGAGCCTAAGATCGGCAAGAATTTTCTCTATCGATCGAGTTCTAAGC
>JAYTBD010000775.1:0-7443 GCA_043737155.1 Fimbriiglobus sp.
GATGTCGGCTTCGATCTTCCCGACCAAGTCCGCCCCGACGTCGGCCGCTTTGGTGTAAATGCCCCCGCCGACGCGCATGAACAACGCGAGCAAGGAACCACCGAAGCCGAAGCCGAGCAGCGTTTCGTAAGCGAGTTCGCCGAAGATGAGCAGGATCATGGTGCCGCCGAACAGGCCCAGCCCGCAGGTGAACATGCCGGTCACAGTGCCGGTGCGGTACGCGAGCCGCATCGCTTCGCCGAAGCTCCGCTTCGCCGCCGCGGCGACCCGGACGTTCCCCGCCGTGGCCAAGCGCATGCCGATGAATCCGACCGAAGCGCTGAAGAGAGCGCCCATGAGGAAGGCGACGCCGCGACCGACGGTCACGGCGATGCGCTCGGCGCGGGTTTCGTAAATGTCGCCGAGTTGCCACGGCCATTTGGCGAGAATGATGAGTGCGGTGAGGACCACGACCAGCACGGCGACGACGGTGAACTGCCGGCGGAGATAAGCATCGGCCCCTTCGCGGACGGCCTTGGAGACGGCTTGCATCGCCTCGGTGCCCGCGTCCGCGGCGTAGACTTGCTTCGACAGGATGAAGGCGTAGCCGAGGCCGACGAGCGAAATGATCAGGGCGACGATAAGGCCGGCTTTTTCGATGCCGCGATACGAGCCGCTGAGGAATTCGAACGGGGTCCAGCCGAAGAGAGTTTGCCCCGGCGCCGGACCGGCGCCGATCAGGCCGAGGGCCGCCACGGCGAACAGGGCTGGGATCAGCGGGAAGGAGCGTTTTTTGAGTTTGGATTTGGGGGTGAGCGGTCGTTTGGGTTGCATGGTGTCCACGGTTCGGGAGGGTACGGTGGGCGCGGGCGCGGGACTGCAGTTCGACCGATTGAGAGCGTCAAGATAGTGCAATTTGTGGGGGGAGTCTACAGTTGAGTCGTTTCCCCCGCACAATCCCTCGCGCCACAAAAGGGAAAGCCATCACTGCACCCGGCACACGACCAGAGTCAGATCGTCCGTGAGCGGGACCGACGATGAAAACTCGCGCTGGTGGGCGAGGATCTCGTCCCGCAAAACGACTTCGCTTCTCGACGCCGACCGGCCCATGCATTCCATGAGCCGCTCGCCGCCGTACTGCTCGCCGATTTCGTTGCGGGCTTCCACCAACCCATCGGTGTGGAACGCGATGGCATCGCCCGGTTCCAAAGTCACTTCGCGTTCGCTGTAAACCTCGTCCGGCATGATCCCCAGCAGAAATCCTTGGGCCGCGATTTCCTTGACGGTGCCCGTGCTCGCCCGGTACCAAATCGGATACGGGTGCCCCGCATTCGAATAGCGGAACACGCGCGTGCGCCGATTCAAAACCCCGTAAAAAGCCGTGACGAATCGCTCCTCGGCGACGTCCATCAAGCGGCGATTCATTTCCGAAAGCACTTGGCCGGGGCTGATGGTGCCGTTCGCCACTTCGGCGAATGCGAATCGGGCCATGACCGCGACCATCGCCGCGGCGACACTATGCCCACTGGCGTCGGCGATGAGGATGCCCAAGTGATCGGCGTCCGGGGTGGCGAAGTCGTAATAGTCACCGCCCAAATGGTCGAGCGCGGCGTAGTGGAACGCCCACTTCAATTCGGGCCAATCCGGCGGCGTCCGCGGCAGCAACATTTTGGTCTGCAACCGCCCGGCCGCGCGGAGGTTGTGCAGCACTTCGGAATCGCGGGCCATCAGCGCGTCGTTGGATTGCCGCAATTCCCGCGTGCGGTTCTCCACGCGTTCGTTCAGGTACTCGGCCCGACTGGCCATGAGGATCCGCGTCGAAACGAGCCCGATCACGCGGCCGTCTTCGATGACGGGGAGATGGCGCACCTTCAAACGCTGCATCGCTTCGATGGCTTGATCCCAACCCAGTTCGGGTTCGATGATGTGCGGCGTCGCCGTCATCCACTGGGACACCGCGAAATCGCGCCATTGCAGCGACTCGGCCGTGGCCACGCGGCGGAGCAAATCGCGCTCGGTGAAAATACCGAGGAGTCTGGCGTCGTCGCCGACCACGAGGACCGAGCCGATCCGGCGCAGGTTCATCAAGTCGAGAACCTCGCGCACCGCGCGATCGGGGGAAACGAGAACCGGATCTTTCTGCATCGCCTGTCGCACGGAAAGTTCGGGTCGAATGGTGAGTCTCCCGAGAAGGCGGTGCGCACGGCGGTCAATCCGGGAAAAACGCCGGACGCGTCCGCGGTGCGGAACTACATATTAACTAGGTACGGATTCGCACGGCTCGGAGTTCTGCCCGCCCATGCTCGGAACGATTCCCCAAGCCGCCGTGCTGGCCTTCCGCGACGGACTCATTTGCATGGTGACTTCCCGCAGCGGCCGGCGCTGGGTGCTCCCGAAGGGTCAAATCGAACTCCACCAATCGGCCCGTGAAGCCGCCCTCGCGGAAGCGTGGGAGGAAGCCGGGTTGCTCGGCCGCGTCGACCCCGAGCCGCTCGGCCGCTTCTCTTACGAAAAGAACGAGATGCTCCACGAGGTCTCGGTTTATCGGATGACGGTGACCACGGAACGCGCCGAGTGGCCCGAGAAGAACCAGCGGAAGCGGGAATGGGTCACGGCGGAAGAAGCGATGCTCCGCATCGAGGAACCGGAACTCCGCGGGCTCGTCCCGCTGTTGTTCGCGGACTCGGAGATCGATTTCTGACGGTCAGGTATTGAATCGCACCTGATATTCTTCGCCCCAAAGGGGCCGACTTATACAGCCCAGGGCGGAAGCCCTGGGTCGGGATGCGCATTGACTCCGCCCCGAAGGGGCCGGCGTAACTTCGGCCGGCCCCTTCGGGGCGTAAGACATGTGACTTCGTGCCCAGGGCTTCCGCCCTGGGCTGTATAAGTCGGCCCCTTTGGGGCGAAGAGTTCGATGGCATTCATTACCTGACCGTCAGTAGCCCGATCCGGCCGATGACACCGCGGTGTCACTCACCGCCGCGCATCGCGACCCCCTTCGCCTTCTGCCCCTTCACGTAGTCCGCGCTCGGTTCGATCACGGCGATGTCGCACAGACCCCACGGCGTCCCACCGATCATCTTCTCGAGCCAGTTCGCCGGCTTCGTCCGGAACGACTCCGTGCCGGTGATATGCACCGATGATCCCTTGGCCCCGGCCAGCGTTTCCTCGAAGCCGCGCAGGCTGTGCTCGTGCGTGAAGAGGATCACCGTCTTCGGGCGGAAGTGGCTGTCCACGACCATCTGATTCACGTCCTTCGAGCGGATCCGTTTCAAATCGCGGCGGCCGGTGTAGAAGGCCACGGAGTCGACGTTGCGCGGGTAGGTGACCACCGTCACGTCGGGGTCGTTCAAATATTTTTGCACCATCTCCGGGCGACCCATCGGCGAGCGCATCTTCGCGTACCACGGCATCCCGACGCAATTCACCGCGAGCAACAGCGCGGCGAAAGCTCCGATGACGCCGCGCGGGAAGAGGGATCGATCCCACCGGCTGCGGGCGATGAACTCGCCGAGGGCCAAGCAGAGCGGTGGGAACGCGGGCAGGATGTACGTCGGCAACTTGCTGCCGGAGAGGCTGAAAAAGAAAAGGCACCACAAGCCCGAGAGCAACCAGAATCCCCCGGCCGCGCTGCGGGTCCGCGCTTCTGCGGCTCCGCCGAGTAGTAAGCTGCGGATGTACGGCACCGCGAGCAGGACGCCGGGGAGGAAGCCGCCCAAGAAAATGGGGACGTAGTACCAGACCGGTTCGAGGTGGTCGAACGGCTTGGCGAACCGCATGACGTTGTGTTCCCAAAAGAAATACTTCAGGAACTCAGGGCGGCGTAAGTACATCGCCACGTACCACGGCAGGTTCACCAGCACGACGATGCCCGCGAACAGCAGTGCATCCGGGAAATGGGCCTTGGCCCACTTCCACAAACTCAGCACTTCACCCTCGGACGTACGGTGCCGTTGCAACCACGCGAACAGCAACAGCGGTGGAAAGAGCAGAACCTCCGAGATCGGCCCCTTCGTCAGAAATCCGAGGCCGGACATCACCGCGGCGGCGATCCACCAACGCCGATTCAGCGTGCCCGAGCGCACCGCTTCGAACCCGCACAGCACCGACAGCGTGACGCAGAGCGTTAGCAATCCGTCGAGCAGCAGTAACCGCGCTACGCCGAGAAATCCCGGCGCCACCGTGAGCAACATCGCCGCCCAGAAGGCCCCGCGTTCGCCGATGCTCCTGCGGCCGAGCAGATAAATCCCGAGGATCGTGAAGTGGACGCATAGCGCCGGGACGAGCCGGGCGCTGGCTTCACTCACGCCGAAAGTCTTGTAGCTGATGGCGACGAGCCAGTACATCAGCGGCGGCTTGTCGAGGTAGGGTTCGCCCTGCAGCGTCGGCACGACCCACGATCCGCCGTCGACCATCTCCTTCGGAATCTGGGCATAGCGGCCTTCGTCCGGTTCGAGGAGCATGAAGGAGCGCGTCGGATAAAGCAGGATCGCCGGGAGCAGCAAGACGCACAGCAGCGCCAGCGGTCGAACGCCGGTGCGCGGATCGGCGTCGCCGGGGAAGAGGACGCGGTTCCAGAGGTGCGGTGCCCAGCCGAGTACCGACCGGGGCAGCGGGGACGTCATACCGAACCCTTCCGTGGATCGAAGGCGGGCAGTGTAGGGCGAACGCGTAAGCGGGGGCAAGGCGAAATGGGATGGTAGGTCTTCTGGAACCACAAGCGTTAGCGCGTGGGTGGGTGAGGAATGCACCTTCATCTCCGCACCCACCCACCCACGCGCTAACGCTTGTGGTTCCAGAAGATCCTGACACTCTGCGCCGCATCCTCTCATCGCCCCTTCACACGCCGCCCTTTTAATGTGCGATAATGAGAAGTGTCCCCCCGATGGAGGGCGTCCCGTGCGAATACTGTTGGTCGAAGATCAAATCGCGTTGGTCAAAGCGCTGCGGCAGGGTCTGGAAGAAGAGGGGTTCGCCGTCGACACGGCCACCGACGGCGAGGAGGCCGACGCGAAGGCCCGCGCCACGTCGTACGACGTGATCGTCCTCGACATCATGCTGCCCAAGGTCGACGGGTTGACCCTGCTGAAGCGCTGGCGCTCGGCGGGACTCGCGACGCACGTGCTCATGCTCACCGCGCGCGGGACCACCGAAGACAAAATCGCCGGGTTGAACAGCGGCGCCGACGACTACCTCACCAAGCCCTTCGAACTCGACGAATTGCTGGCGCGGATCCGTGCGCTGATCCGCCGGGGGCATCAGAAAAAGGATCCGCTGATCAAGGTGCACGACCTCGTCATCGACACCGCGGCCCGCGGCGTGAGCCGGGGGTCGAAGAAGATCGCCCTGACCCCGCGCGAGTACGCGCTGCTCGAGTTCCTCGCCTTCCACTCCGGCACCGTCGTCACGCGGACGATGATCTGGGAGCACCTGTACGACGAATACGACGAGAACACGTCGAACGTCGTCGACGTTTACATCCGCTACCTGCGGAACAAGATCGACAAGGGTTTCGAGAACGCGCTCATCCTGACGAAGTGGGGCGAGGGTTACATGCTGCGCGGGGCCGACGATCCGGGGACCGAGGCGGAGGAGCCGGCGCCCGAGCCCGCGAAGGCCGAGAAACCCAAGAAGAAATAGCCATGCCATCGCTGCGCCGTTCCCTGATCGCCTACTTCCTCGTCCTGTTGGGCGCGGCGCTGATTTCGTACGCCCTCGTCATCGACCGCTTCGCCAACGAGACGTTGCGCGCCCGCCAAGAATCCGAGACCCAGCGCATCCGCCAGGAACACGACCGCAGCGCCTCCGAGACGGAAGAAAAATTCAACGAGGCGATGCTGGTCCAAGCCAAAACGCTGAGCAGCGAGCTGCGCTCGGTTTACAACGTCATCGTCGCGGAATCGCAGAATCGAATCCCGACCCCCGAGCAGCGCAAAGTCATCGAAACGTCCCGGCGCGTCCAGCCGCACTTCGAAACCGCGATGATGTCGCTGCATTTCGGCAACGGCACGAACCCGTGGTCGACGGTCACGACGGTGGCCGCGGCGAACCACCGCAAATCGCGCGACGCCTTTTACTGGAGCACGACGGGCTGGCCCACCGGGACGCCCCCGAGTCCGGCCATGATGCTGGCCCAGTTCGCCGAGCGGCTGCGCACCTCCTTCGAGGAAAGCGAGCACCCGAACCACTACCAGATCCACGTGAACTACCTGACGCCGCAACCGTTCCAGCCCAAAGGGGCGAACTTCGATCTGCCGCTCGATACGGCGGGGCTGCTCGAAACGCAGGACCACCGCTTCGACGACGTGGACGTGGCCGAGCTCGGCAAGGTCCGCCGCGTCGTCTATCGGACGTACTTGAGCGCCCGTGGCTTCGGCGGTGGCGGTGGTCGGCCGAATCCCGGCCCGCAGCCGAATCAACCCGGCGGGCGCGGGGCGAATCAAGGATCCCGCGAGGGACTTCCCCCGGTGTTCGTCCAATACGCCCAAGATTTGAAAACGCTCGATGATCTCCAATCGTCGCTCGACGCGAAGCGCGACGAACAGATCCGATGCATCGACGATGAAACCCGCCAGGGCCAAAGCCGCCTTCGGGTCAAGGTCGCGGGCATCGCCGGGCTCACGTTCGTCGCCCTCGCGCTCGGCGGTTGGTTCATCATCGGCATCGGATTGTCGCCGCTGCGGAAACTCACGACCGCCGTGAGCCGGGTGACCGAGCGCGACTTCCGCCTCGTCATGGATAAGTCGGATCTCACGGTCGAACTTCTACCGATCCATGACAAGTTGAACCGATCCCTCGACGCGCTGCGGATCGCCTTCGAGCGCGAGAAGGGTGCGATCGCCGATATCTCCCACGAACTGCGGACGCCGGTCGCGGGATTGCTCGCCACGCTCGACGTCGCCCTGCGCCGCCCGCGCACCGCGGAGCAATACCATAAGACGTTGGAAGAATGCCGGACGATTTCTAAGCAACTCGCCCATCTCGTCGAGCGGGTGATGACGCTGGCGTATTTGGACGCGGGACAATCGAAGGTGAACCGGGAGGACACCAACGCGGCCGAGTTGGCCGAGGGGTGCGCCGCCGTGATCCGCCCGCTGTCGGAATCGCAGAGCGTCACGCTGCGCACGGACATCGACGGGCCGACGACGCTGGCGACGGATCCGGACAAACTCCGCGAGGTGATGATCAACCTGCTGCACAACGCCGTGGAGTACAACCGCCCTGGCGGCGAAATTCAATTGCGCGTCCACGCGGCCAAGGGCGGCGGGGCCGTGGTCGAAGTCGCCGACACCGGCATCGGTATGACCCCCGATGTCCAGGCGAAAATCTTCGAGCGCTTCTACCGGGCCGATCCGTCGCGCACGCACACCGGTGTCCACGCGGGGCTTGGGTTGGCCATCGTCAAGGAATACGTGCACCGGTTGGGCGGGACGATCGCGGTGGAATCGCAATTGGGCCGGG
>JAYTBD010000776.1:0-3028 GCA_043737155.1 Fimbriiglobus sp.
CCGTGGGTCTTGCGCGGTTGCCGGCCGGTCAGAAACGCCGACATGGCGCGGGCGTGGTCGCCGGGGCCGTCGCCGTTGGCGTTGGCTTTGTCGAGTTTCAAGCCGGTCATCACGTTGATGTTGGCTTTGTACGGTTCGAGCGATGCGAGGATGTCCGGGAGTTTATCGAGCTTACCCTCGGCTTTGGGAGTCCAATCGGCCATGTGGGCGCCGTTGGGGACGTAAAGGAACGCGAGCCGTTTCGCGGCCGGGGCCGCAGCCGAGCTCGGCGCGGCCGCGGGGGCCAGCGATTCGAGCCACGGGAGGGCGATGACGGTGCCCAAACCCTTCAGTGCGGTCCGCCGTGAAATGCTCGGATTCATGGTCACTCGCTCCTCTTGCTCTGGCGTTTGGTGAACGGGTCGGACTGCGCGATGGCGAGGATCAGGGCGGAAAACTTGTCGTCGGCGGATTTCAGCTTGGTCACGAGATCGTCGAGGGCACACTTATCGTAGTATTCTAATCCGCGGCCGAGGGCGAAGGTCAACAATTTTTCGGCCAAGCACCTGCGGAATAAATCGGACTTCCCGAGCAGCACCTTTCGCAATTCGGCGGGGCCGTCGAATTTCGCGCCGTCCGGGAGGACGCCGGTGGAATCGATCTTGGTCGCCTTGTCCGTCGTGCGCCAGCCGCCGATGCCGTCGTAGTTCTCGAGTCCGAATCCGAGGGGGTCGAGCTTCGCGTGACAGCCGGCGCAGCTCGGGTTGGCCCGGTGCTGCTCCATCTGCTGGCGGAGGGTGCCCTTCAACGGCGTCGCTTCGAGTTGGGGCACGTCGGGCGCCGGGGGTGGCGGCGGCTGGCCGAGGAGGTTGTCGAGCACCCATTTGCCGCGCTTCACCGGAGATGTGCGCGTGGGGTTGGAGGTCACCGTGAGGAAGCTGGCTTGCGAAGTCAGGCCGCCGCGCTGCTGATCCTTCAATTGGACTTGTTGGAACTCGCCGCCGCGCACGCCTGCGATGCCGTAGTGCTTGGCGAGCCGGTCGTTGACGAAGGTGTAATTCGAATCCAGAAACTCGGTGACCCGGCGGTCGTTCTTGACAATGTATTCGAAGAACAATTCCGTCTCGCGGATCATGGCGTTCTTCAGCGAGTCATCCCAGTTCGGGTAGGTTTCCTTATCCGGGGTCAGCGTGCGGATGTTGCGGAGCATCAGCCATTGCCCGGCGAAGTTCTCGGTGAGCGCGAGGCTCTTTTTGTCTTGCAGCATCCGCTTGATTTGGGCTTCGAGCACCGCGGGCTTGCGGAGTTCCCCGTTGGCCGCAAGTTGGAACAGAGTCTCGTCCGGCATCGAACTCCAGAGGAAGTAGCTGAGCCGGCTGGCGAATTCGAACTCATTGAGCGACCGGCTCGTCGCCGGGGCTTTGGCGTCGTCCTCGATGCGGAAGAGAAAATGCGGGCTGACCAACACGGCCTTCAGCGGCAATTGCAATGCTTTGTCGAACGATTCCTTCTTGCTTTGCGCCAGCGCGAAGAGCTTCATCAATCGGGCGAGTTCGTCCGGCTTCACCGGTCGGCGGTAGGCCCGGCGGGCGAAGTTGCCGATGATCTTCTCGGCGACGACAGTATCGTCCGCACCTTTGGGCAATTCGATCAGAATCAGTTTGGCACCGTCGGACAACGGAGCCGTGGCACCGCCGATGGGGCCTTCGATTTCGATGCTGTCGACGCCGAGCTTGCGGAATTTCGAGGCGTCGTCGGTGGCCTTCTTATCTTCGTGCGGATTGCTGAACGCGGCCGCAACGCGGCGTTCCCCGACCGCGATCTTGGTTTTGAATTCGAGTGTCGTCGGTTTGTCGGCCGGCGTGTCGACGGTGAATTCCTTCACATCTTTGGCGTCGATGCGGATCGCGAGCTTGGCCGCTTCGCCGCCGACTTTGTTGCCCCACGCTTTCACGCGGATGATGTAGTCGCCGTCGGCGGGGAAGTTGAATTTCTCGAGGGCCGCGGCGCCTTCGGTCGTGAAGGTGATTTTCTTGTCTTCGCGATTCTTAGCGGAGCGCGGCATGACGATGAGATTCTGCGTGCCGAAGCGCTGCTTCGACGATTTGATCGGTTCGACCCCCGGGATCGCCTTCTGCAGGATCTCATCGGCCGCGGTCAAATACTTCTCGATGAGCACAGGTTGCAGGGAAAGCACATCGCCGATGTTGTCGAAGCCATAGCCGACGTCGTCGGATGGGAACCCCTCGGCCGGTTTGAAATCGACGCCGCAGAGGTCGCGGATCGTGTTGTTGTACTCCGCCCGGTTCAACCGCCTCAGCGTCACCCGGCCGGCATCTTTCGGCGCGGTGCAGTCGATTTTGATCAACGTGTTCTCGATGTAGCCGAGGGCCACCTCGCGGTCCGCTTTGGTCGGTTGAGCTTTGTGTTTCTTCGGCGGCATGTCGCCGGCCGCGAGACGCTCGGCGACCATCTCCCACGCCTTGCGATCCTTGCGGGCGTGGCTTTCGTTCATGTACGCGGTCAGGTCGACGCCCCCGGCCACCTCATCCGCGTTGTGACAGGAATTGCAATACTTCGCCAAGAACGGCTTGAGCTTTTCGTCGAAGCCGGTGGGCTTCACTTCGGCGTTGATGAACGTGTTCGGGGCGGAAGTCGGCGTGGGAACGGTTTTGACTTCGGGCACCTTCGCGATAACTGGGGCGACCGTCGTGGGTTTGGATACGATTCGCTTGGCGATGTACATCGCGCCGAACAACGTACCGCCCAACGCGGCGATCACCGCGAAACCGATTGCGAACAATAGGGCGTTCTTGGACATCGAGAAAAGAACTCGGAACGTGATGTCGGTGGGATAGTCAATTCTAGCGCGCGGAAGCGGGGGGAACAACCTCCGTTGCGGGAATCACCCCTTCTTCGCGCGGATCACATCTTTGCCGACCCACTGTCTTAACACTTCGGGCACCTTCACGGTTCCGTCGGCCCGCTGGTAATTCTCGAGGATTGCGATCATCGCCCGGGTGCAGGCCACCGCTGTGCCGTTGAGCGT
>JAYTBD010000777.1:0-3028 GCA_043737155.1 Fimbriiglobus sp.
CCGGAATGAATGCGGGCACCCGCAAGGGGTGCCCCTACGGCAATCATTCCCGTCGCAGCGAAGCGATGACCGGCAGCCGGGCGATCCACGCGGTCGCCCGGTACGCCACGCCGATTCCGACCAACAGGATCACGGCGAGCATCGCCGCGGGACGCAGGGAAGCCACTTCCCCACCGAGGGGCGCATTCGGGATCACCGCAATCACCGCGGCGATCAGCCCGATGCCGACGCCGACCGACAGAACCAATCCACTTTCGATCAGCACTAGCTTCTGCAACGTGGCCACGCGGTAGCCCGTCGCGCGGAGCAAGGCGAACTCGCCGACGCGCTCGTTCACATTCCGCAGGATCACGACGCCGAATCCGAACATGCCGAGCAGCAGCGCCAAGCCGCCGAGGAGTTGGAACGTGCTCAGGTAGGCCCCGATGACCGACTGCTGCGCGGCGACGAGATCCTCGCTCCGCGTCGTCTGCAAGCCGTTGGATTGCAAACCCGTTTCGAGCAGCGCGGCGATGCGCTCGGTATTCTCGGGGGTCGTCTCGACGAGGAAGTAGCGGTAGCCCTCCTCGCGCGGATAGAGGGTGCGGAAGTTCGCGTCATTCATCAGCAGTTCGCCGGGGAAGATGCTGTCTTGCAAGGTGCCGACGATGCGCAGCTTCACCTCGCGCCCGCTCTCGTCCGGGACGGTCGCGGTGCCGCCGACGAATGTTTTGAGCTGCCAGAGGACGGTGTTCTGCTCCGCGATCACGGGGATCGCCCCATCGGATTGTTCCTCGTTGAGCAGCAGCCACGGGTTCTCTTTGGTCGCATCGCTCTTCGCGGCGGTCATGGCAAAAGCGAATCGCTTCTGTTGGAGGAACTCATCGGACGCGCCGAGGATGCGCGGCCGGCCGGCTTGGTAAAGGTTCAAACAACTCGCGTCGTCGCCTCCGCGGAGTCGGAACGGCTGGACTTTCAAACCTTCGAGTTCGCGTTTGGCCGCGAGCAATTTCGGATCGCTGGAACTGCCGCCGTAGTGCTTCTGCAACTGATCGAGCAAGTCGCCCCGACCCGGTTCGCGGTCGAACCGCTGGAACACGGGTACGTCCGTCTCGGCGATGAGCCGGTATCCACCGCTGCCGCCGCGCTCGGTCGCGAACTCGGCGTCCGGTTTCTTGCGGAAGCTTTCAACCGCCACTAGCAAGAATGTTGCGAGTGCGAGCAATGCCGCCGTCAGCAGACTCCGCCCGCTGGCCCGGCTCGCATTTCGGATTCCCAAGCGGACGACGGTCAGCGGTTTTTCGCCGGTCGTCGGCAATCGCAGCCAGAGCCGGAACAGGAACAACCCGCCGAGCATGTGCAATCCGCCGCCGGTGAAGAACGCCCCCGCGCGTTGGTCGGCATTCGGCAGTCTCATCGCGACTGGCACCAAGATACTGCCCAAGCCGATCGCGAGCGCGATGGCGATGCCCATCCCCCAACTCAATCGTCGGGTCTCGGCGGTATCGGGCGGCTCGGCTTCGCCGCGCAACAACGCCACCACCGGTCGGCGGACCAACCCGCGCAGGCTGAACCGGATCGCGAGCCAGGTGATCAGCATCGTAGAAACGAAACCGATGACGATGCTCAGCGGGTCGATGTGCACGTGCAAATACGATTGCACGCCGGCGTCGGGCCACAATCCGGCGAGCACCGCGAGCATCCCACGGGCATAGGCCCATGCGAGCGCGATCCCGGCGAGTGTTGCTACGCAAGAGACGATCATCCCTTCGATTTGCAGCACTCGCCCCACTTGCGAAGGGGTGTATCCCGCACTGAGCAGCAGACCGATTTCCTTGGCCCGCCGACCGACGGTCAGCCGCAACAGCAAGCCGACTAGCAGTAGTGAGGCGAGAATCAGCAGTCCGCTGAATGCGAGCAACATGGCGCCGAAGTCGGTGCCACCGCGGCTGGCGTCGAGCATCCGCTCGCGCGTCGGCTCGAACTTCAATCTCGCCGCAGCGGGGTCGAGTTGCTTCGCCAACTCCGTGCGAAGTGCGTCGGCGGTCTCTTGCGGCGTCCGGCCGACCGGGGCCACGCGGACCGAGGTCGCCGAGCCGAATCGGCTGCCGAAGAGTTTCTTGCCCGTCTCCGCGGAGATATACGCCTTCGGCGTGGCCCGGTGGCGCTCCCAAAAATCGTCGTCCTTCGGCCCGATGCGCTGATAGTTGATGTCGAACGGGGCTTCCCACTGCTCCCCTTTTCTACCGCGGATTTTCGGCTTGTCGGTGATGCCGGGGAAGGGCGGCGTGAGGTTCGGATCGTCCGCGGCGCCGGCCAAGGGGACGTAGCCGCGGAAGGGGAGCGTGTGCCAAGTTTCGACGGCTTCCGCTTCCATTTCGGGTTTGAAGTAGGCGATCGTCAACGGCTCGCCGAGCTTCAGATTCTTCAGGGGGGCATCCGGCCAATCGACGAGGAGAATGCCATCGCCCGGCGCGACTCCGTTGGGGAATGGACCGAGTGGAGACGGGGCGGTGGGATCGAGCGCGGCGACCACAGAGTACGCGAGCATCCGCATCGGGTCGCCCGGCTCCTTGTACGGCAGTTGATGGGTGCCGGGGTAAATCGCATTCGCCATGTACGTGAGCGTCCGCTCGGATCGCGCGCCGATGGCGTTGGCGGCGCGTTCCACGGCCGCGGCGGTCGGTTCATCGAGGATCAATTGCTCCGACTCGACGACGACGTACGCGTTGCGGAACGGGGCGACTTCGACGCGCAGGCCCCAGTCGGCGAGGTCGAGCGCGCCGCGAAATTGTTCGTTGAGCACGCCGGTGTCGGTGCGCGGCGAGAGCAACGCGTTCACCCGGCCCGACACTTCCAACGGTTTTTGCAGATCCTTCAAAGCAATGAAGACGTTGAGCGGCGGCAGCGGATTCGGCGTGAGGTTGAAGTCGTTCATCGCGTGATCGGCTGGGAGCACCGCGTCGATTATGAACTTCGTCGCGCGCGTCAAACTGGCGACATCGCGCTCGCCGAGTAGCGACGAGCGAGGCACTTTCGACATCCGTTG
>JAYTBD010000778.1:0-7427 GCA_043737155.1 Fimbriiglobus sp.
CCCGATGGTGTGGCAGGCGGCGCAGTTCGTCTTCGCGGAGTTGAACAAGACTTGCCCGCGCTTGCTCTCGCCGGGGCGGGTACCGTCGAGGAGTTTGTCGAGGTTCGCCCGCCGCGCTTGCAGCTCCGCGTCGAGCTTGTCGAAGAACTTGGCCGCTTCCGTCTGCACGGTCTTCGGATGTGCGGCGAAGATGGGTTTCAATTGTTCGGAACGCACCGCGGCGCGCAGCGTCGGCGTGTCGAGCGATTTCAGCAATGCGAAACCGGCGGTCGCATCGGGGTTCTTCGCGAAGATCTGCAAGAGCTTGTCGAGGTCGAGGAGGGAAACATTCGCGAATCGCTCCGCGACGAACTGTGCCTGCGTCGGCGTGAGCTTCGCGTTCGAGAGCACATCGGCCGCATCGGAGCGGAGCGTCGCCGGTTTAGACGCACCGAGTTGTTCGATGGCGAACTTCAATTGCGAATCGTCGAGGGCTTTCGAACGCATCACGAGGAGCGCGAGCAAACGCTCCCCCGCGGTTTTCTGCGGGTCCGCGGCCATTTTCAGAAGCTTATCGTCGAGACCCGGCGGGTGCTTCATGGTCGCGGGAAAACTCCGCAGTGTGGCGAGTGCAGCGGACAGATAGCCCATGTCCGAGTGGATGTCCGGGATCATCACGATTTCGGCGATCCCCTCCATCCAACTCGTCGGCGGTGCTTTCAGCTTCGCTTGCCGCATGACCTGTAACGCTGTCATGGAATCGGCGTGCCGCGCGAGCATCGACTGAACGTCGGGGTCGCCGGCGAATTTCACGATTCGGTCGGGGACCGCCGACTTGGTCTTCATCGTTTCGGCGAAACCGGCCGCGAGGTTCTTGCCCCACTCGGGGTGCCGACCGGCGATCCACCATGCCGTCTCGCGAAGGTCCGCGTCTTGGGACTGCAGGTGCGGCTTCACTTCGGCGAAGGTGAGCTTGGCATCCGGGATTTGCTCGAGCGCGACGAGGGCGGCTCGGACCGCGCGCGGGGACTTGTGGGTCAATCCGAGGCGGGTGGCTTTGATTTCGCCGAGGTCGATGAGTAGCCGCGTGTAACCCTCATGTAGAACGGCGTCGTTGTCTTCTTGGGCGAGGGCAGCGAGGACATTCGCGGGGGAATCACCTGATCTGGAATTGACCGCATCGCGCAGCGCCGCGGCGCGATCCTGCAAATCGCGACTGCTCAGCGCGAGCGGCTTCGGCGGAATGGGAGCGGGTGCGCTCCCATTTTCCGCCTTCGACTTCCGCACCCGGTAGATCGCCCCCAATACTTGTTTGTTCGCCAGTTGCGAACTCGGGCAGCACAGCTTGTACCAGCCGCCGGTGTCGAGAATGAGCAGGCTACCATCGCGATCCACGACCACGTCCGTGGGATGGAAATCGCGGTTGTCCGACACGACGAAATCGCTGTCGATCGTTTCGAAAGTCGCGCCAATGGGCTTCAAAATATGCCGGCTCACTTTGGACATATTGAATTGGGCGCAGAACAAATTGTCCTCGTACTCCAAGCCGAATGCGACGCCATGGTATGCCACCAACCCGCTCGGCGCCGCCGGGCCGAGGTGCGTCATCGGTTCGGAGAGCTTCGGCCCCGTGCGGATGTGCCCTTCGAGAACATCGTGATCCTTCCCATACACCGCGCCGTAGGTGGCGTGGATGATCCCATCGCGCTTGCCGGCCGAGGGATGCTGGAGGAACGTCGTCGAGAAGAAGACGTCCCCTTTCACAAACGCCACGCCGACGGGGTTGTCCATACCGCCGGTCATCACCACTTCGATGTTCTTGCCGTCCGCGTCGGCGCGGAAAATGTGCGCGGCCCGCGTTTTGGATTTCCTCCCGTCTTTGAGCGTGAGTTCCTGCTCGGCGAACGCGCCCTTCGTCCAATAGATTTTGTCGTCGGGACCGAGGTACGGCCCGTGCAGGTCGTTGGCGCAACCCGTCAGCGTCTTGCCGTCGAACCAGACTTCGCGTTTGTCGGCCTTGCCGTCGTCGTCGGTGTCGGTCAACTTCAAGATCATCGGCGGAGCCGCGACGTAGAGCGACCCCTTGTACCAGAGCGTCCCCTGCAGGAACGAGAGCTTGTCCGCGAAGACGACCGACTTGTCGAAGACGCCGTCCCTCTTCGATGATTCGAGGCGCATCACGCGGTGGGTCGGGTTCTTCAATTGCTCGGTCGGTTTGTCGTTGGAGCCGGACGAATCGGAGACGTAGAGCCTGCCGTTCGCGTCGAAGCTACCGTTGACGGGCCGATCCACCTGGGGTGATCCCGCGACCTTTTCGATGGTGAAGCCCTTCGGCAGGGTGAAGTTGTGCTCGCCGATTTTGACGGTGTGCGCTTCCGCTGGCTTCAATGGTTCCGTCGCAAGCGCGCTCGGTATCAAAATGATGAGGGTTAGCAGTGGGTAGTAGAACGTTCGCATGGTTCACCTCGCCGGAGAGAGCTCGACTATAACGTACCCATGGCCCAAAAACGTCGCAATCCCCGGCTCGATTGGCTCGTCGCAATGACCGTGCGGCTCGCCGTGTGCGTGCTGCAAGCGATGCCCGCGTCACTGTCCAACGGCTTCGCCGAACTGCTCGCGAAGATCGCCCACCGCGTCGACAAGCGCCACCGGCGAGTCGCCGCGGAGAACCTCGGCTTCGCCTTCCCGGAAAAGTCGCCCGCCGAGATCGACACCCTCGTGCGGCGCTGTTACCGGCACTGCTTCCTCCTGCTCGTCGAGATCGTGCTGCTGCCGCGGAAACTCCAAGTCGAGAACTGGCGCACCTACGCCGCGCTGATCCGCGGGGATCTCATCCTCGACGGTTTGCTCACCGACCGGCCGCTGTTAATCGTGACCGGGCACTTCGGCAATTGGGAACTCGCGGGATTCACCCTCGGCCGGCTCGGGTTCAAAACCTACGCCATCGCGCGCGTGCTCGACAACCCGTACCTCGAAGAGTTCTCGAAGAAGTTCCGCCAAGCCACGGGGCAGACGATCATCGCGAAGAAAGATGATTTCGACCGACTCGCGGCGGTGATGCGAGCGGGCGGCAAAGTGGCGACGCTCGGCGATCAGGACGCCGGGCCGCGCGGTGTGTTCGTCGAATTCCTCGGCCGGCCCGCGTCGGCGCACAAAGCGGTCGCGCTGATGGCCATGCAGTTCGACGCGAAGATGATCGTCATCGGCGTGCCGCGCATCGCGGAGAACGCGCGGCGCGGCTTGGGGAAGTACGAGATCGTCTGCGAAGACAGCATCGACCCGCGCGAGTATCTGACCCGGCCCGACGCGGTGAAGGCGATCACGCAGCGCTACCATGACGCGCTGGCGCGGTTGATCCGCGCCCACCCGGAGCAATACTTCTGGCTGCACCGGCGATGGAAGTCGCAACCGGCTGCGAAAAAGAAAGCGGCGTGAGGATCGACCGCATTTGCCACATGCCCAAGACCGTCCAAATCCCGCCTGAAATCGCGCGGAAATTCTCCCGCAACCGACATATTTTGACTACTGATTCCGCGTACACTATTAATCTCCCCCGTGCGGGGAGAACCACAATACCACCCTAGTAGGAATCCGCGATGGCCGTCCCCAAAGACAACCGCGAACTCAAAACCGCCCTCAGCCAAATCCAGAAGGAATTCGGCGAAGGGGCGATCATGTCCCTCGGCGATGTCGCGTCCCAAGAAATCGAAGGCATCAGCAGCGGCTCCATCGGCCTCGACATCGCCCTCGGTGGCAAGGGCTTGCCGCGCGGGCGGATCGTCGAGATCTACGGCGCCGAAAGCTCCGGCAAGACGACCATTGCCCTGCACGCCGTCGCCAACGTCCAAAAGGCCGGCGGCGTCGTGGCGTACATCGACGCGGAACACGCCCTCGACCCGAGTTGGGCCAAGAAGATCGGCGTCGATCTCGAATCGCTGCTCGTCAGCCAGCCGAGCTACGGCGAAGAGGGGCTGCGCATCGCCGAGATGCTCGTGAAGTCGAACTCGGTCGATCTGATCGTCATCGACTCCGTGGCGGCGCTCGTCCCGAAGAACGAACTGAACAACGACATCGGCGAGCCGAGCATGGGGATGCAAGCCCGCCTCATGAGCCAAGCCCTCCGGGTGCTCAACCCATCGCTGAGCAAGACGCGGACGTGCATCATTTTCATCAACCAGATCCGCCTGAAGATCGGCGTCGTCTACGGCAACCCGGAGACTACCACCGGCGGCTTGGCACTAAAGTTCTACGCCTCGGTGCGGCTCGAAGTCCGGAATACGACCAACGCGCTGAAGAACGACGACGGCGATACCATCGGGAAGGAAGTGAAGGTGAAGGTCGTCAAAAACAAGATCGCCCCGCCCTTCCGCACGGCCGAGTTCTTCCTCATGTACGACCGCGGCATCGACTACGAAGGCGAGATGATCAAGCTCGCCGTCGAAAGCGACATCGTGGCCAAGAGCGGCTCGTTCTACAGCTACAAGGAGCAGCGCTTGGGCCAAGGCGGGGAGAACAGCGGCAAGTTCCTGCGCGAGAACACGGCGGTGCGCGATTCGATCGCCGCGGAGTTGTTCGCGGCCCACACCGTGAAGATGGCAGGCGGCCCGCCGGTGGTTGAGAAGGCCGAGGGCGCCGATACGTTGCCGGAGGCACCGGCACCGAAGAAGCGCGGCAAGGGCGCCGACAAGGGGGAGTAGCAGGCGAGCGACTGGAGGCCGAGGTTTTTCTTCGCCCCAACGGGGCCGACTTTTATAGCCCAGGGCGGAAGCCCTGGGACAGTAACGGAGATGCTTCCGCCCTGTAGGGGCAGGCTTAGTGGGATGGCTAAGCCGACCCTTTCAGGGCGGGAGAATTGCAATCGGCGTTCCCAGGGTTTCCACCCTGGGCTAGGTAAGTCGGCCCCGCTGGGGCGAAGAAATGTGGTGGAGTTTTCAACTCTACTATCAGAAAATAGAGGCTTTACCGAATCGGAGACATTTCGATCAACGATGACTCCTTGCGCGGATCGGAGTTCGACGTTCCGATGACCGAAGCCGAGATGAAGGAATTGATGAATGCCCCGCCAAACTTCCGGTTCGCGACCCTATTCCGTCTGTCGATATTGCCCGCTGCCAACTATACCGCCCGACGTCCGTTCTCACTTTCGACCCGCTCGGGCCGTGTGTAGTTTCTCCGTTCACCCCAGACCGATTGAACTCGCACAGCTTGGAGATTTTAAAGAATTCATTCTCGATGTGACGCGGCCACAACCACCATGGAATTGCAATTCCGGCTCGCGAACTAGGATCGGGCACGCCCAATGCTCCATCTCGTGGGCCGGTAACTTTTGCAGCCGGCGCAATCCCTTCCCCCGAGGCTTCGCCATGCCGAACGACATCGCCCAACGCACCGTCCTCAATCGCTTGGCCGACGACGGTTGCCCGCACATCTCCGGGGAGACGCAGACGTACGATTTGCAGGAGGTGTGGCCCGCTTGCGACGAAGAGATCAGCGAATTCGCACTCGTGTTCGAGTCGGGCGGGGAATGCTGAGCGCACGGTGGGGGGGAGGCTGCACTAACCCTCACCCTCCTCCGCATCATCCGCGGCATCGGTCGCTTCCAATTGGTATTTTCGGATCATCTTTCGCACGGTGGCGCGGGCCAAGCCGAGCCACTTGCCCGCCGCCAACCGGTTACCGTCGAGTTGGCCGAGCACTTCTTGGAGGAGCGGTGGTTCGATCTCCGCCAGCATCGATTGGTGCAACTCGGTCGGTTCTCCATCGGCGGCGCGGACGCGATGGCGGACCCACTCCACCACCAGCGCCGCGAGTTTATTCTTCGGAGACTCTCCCGTCGCGGATGCGATCGGTTCGGGCAAGTGTTCGGCGAGGATCGCGCCGCCGCGGGATTGGATGGCCGCGTGTTCCAGTGCGTTCTTCAACTCACGCACGTTCCCCGGCCACGGCCGCGATTCGATCGCCCGCAGCGCGTCGGGCGATAATGACAACGACTTGTCACCGAACTGACGTAGGAAGTGCTCGGAGAGGATCGGCAAATCCTCGGGGCGATCGCGCAGTGCCGGCAGATGGATCGGGTAGACGTTGAGCCGGTAGAACAAGTCGGCGCGGAAACGCCCGTCGGCCACGGCGTCGGTGAGGTTCGCATTCGTCGCCGAGACGATGCGCACGTTCACCCGCTGACTCTCGACCGCACCCACCGGCAGAATTTCTTGGCGTTCCAGCACCCGCAGCAGCTTCACTTGCACACTCAGAGGAATGTCGCCGAGTTCGTCGAGGAAGACCGTACCTCCATCGGCGAGGGCGAGCAACCCGGGCCGCGATCGATCCGCCCCGGTGAAGGCCCCTTTGACGTGGCCGAAAAGTTCGCTTTCGACGAGGTTCGGATTCAGCGCCGCCACGTGGACCGGCAGAAACGGTTTTTCGCGCCGGGGACTGTTGGCGTGGATCGCCCGCGCGACCAGTTCCTTCCCCGTGCCGCTTTCGCCGGTGATCAGCACGCAGGCCGTGGTCGGCGCGACGAGGGCGATCCGCTTGAAGACATTTTGAATCGCCAAGCTCGTGCCGATGATCTCATCGTCGGTGACGGTGGCCCCGGAGACCTCGACTTGCTTGGCGCCGCGCTTCACCGCCCTTTCGACCGCGCCCATTGCGGCGTCCAAATCAAAGGGCTTCGCCAAGTAATCGAATGCCCCGCCTTCCACGGCTTTGACCGCTGTCGAAAGGTTGCCGTGGGCGGTCATCACCAGAATTGCCGCGTCCGGGTTCAACTGCCGGAGTTTGCCGAGAGCGGTCAACCCGTCCATTCCGGGCAGGCGCACGTCGAGGAAGATCGCGGCGGGATGCTCGGTCTTGGCCTTGCTCAGTCCCTCTTCGGCGGACGGTGCGACCACGGCCCGGTAGCCTTGGCTTTCGCACGCCTTCCGCAGCGCCCACGCGATGGCTTCTTCGTCGTCGATGATGAGCACGGTCGGTTTCATGGTGAAATTGTACCGCGCGGCCTACAATTCCGAAACCGGTCAGTCTGTGGGGTGCCCAATGGATTTCGAGCTGCCGCCGCTGGGCGAAGGATTGATCGAGGTCGAACTCGTGCGCTGGCTCGTCAAGCCGGGGGACCGGGTCGGGCGCGGGCAACCGCTCATGGAAGTGCTCTCGGACAAAGCGACCATGGAGGTGCCGAGCGCGTTCGCGGGGCGGATCACGCAGACTCTCGCCGAGACCGGCAGC
This sequence comes from Fimbriiglobus sp., assembly GCA_043737155.1. Lineage (GTDB taxonomy): Bacteria > Planctomycetota > Planctomycetia > Gemmatales > Gemmataceae > JALHQU01. The sequence continues at coordinate 7,204 of JAYTBD010000778.1, forward strand.
AAGATCAAAGTCGGCCACGTCGTGATGCAGTACGCGGACGAAAACGAACCCACGGCAGCGGCGGCGCACACCGCCTCCGTCGGGCCGAAGCAAGTGATGGTGCGCGGCGAGCTATCGGGTTTATTCCGCGGCGCCGCGCCCGCCAACGGGACCGTTACGTTGCCGGTGGCCGCGCCATCCGTCCGACATCTGGCCCGCAAACTGGGCGTGGAATTGAGTCGCAT
>JAYTBD010000779.1:0-3004 GCA_043737155.1 Fimbriiglobus sp.
CGTTGGGAATGAGCCACGCCCGAAGCTCGAACTCCCCGAAAGGACTTCCGAAGTCGAGGCCGGACTTCGGAAGTCGGCGCGGTTCTTCATCCGACTCCGAGAATCGTTGCTGACTCCGTGTGGGGTGTGCCTCTAGATTTTGACACTCTCCAAAACTCGTGTCGGCATGGTCTTGCTGATATCTGTCCGCTGACTGCTGAATACTGTCTCGTTTCAAAAGGTTCTGAATGGGACAGTTGTCAGCGATCAGATAACAGCAATCAGCCAGTAAGACGGGCAGATGCCAAAATCTATCGGTGCACCCTCCGTGTGAGCTTCCCTTGACCCGTCCGGACCTCGGCGGTATGCATGCCCCGGATTCAAGATACCACGCGTCCAACCCCGATGCGGGAAGAGCATGCCCAACCGGACGGGAGTACTGCTGCTGATCGCCGTTGCTACCGGACTCGGCACCGGCTGCGTCGACCGCCGGTTCGTCGTGCGGACGAACGTGCCCGGCGCGCAAGTTTACCGCGACGGCACCCCGCTGGGCCCGGCCCCGGTTGACGCCCGCTACGATTACACCGGTTACTACGAGTTCCGCGCGGTGGCCCCGGGTTACGAGCCGCTGGTGCAACGGGTGAAGTTCGAGCCGAAATGGTACGACTACCCCGGTCTCGATTTGATCGCCGAGGTGCTCTGGCCCGCCCGCATTCAAGATGTCCGGACGGTGAACCTGATCCTGGTACCGGCCAAACCCGTCCGCACGGATGAGTTGATCCAACGCGCCGACGAACGCCGTGCCAAGGGGAACGCGCTGCCCCCTTCGTCGATCCCGGACGACCCGCAACCGACCAATCGGTAAATGATTTCGGACGGCTGCGCGCCGGCTGAAATCGGACGCAAGTCGTTGTCGCTCTAAGGTTCTACCCGATTTCGAAATGATTTCGCGGAGGGGTAGGGCACTTTCGGCCGAAATCATTTCGTCCGGGCGCTGAGCGAACCGACGATCTGCATCAACCGCTGCTCCCAGTAGTGGAGATCCTTCAACTCGCAGTAGGCGTAGGCCACGACCAATTTCTTCGCGCTCTCGACGTGCGTGTACACCACGAGCTTGTTGACGCTGCCGACGGCGTTCTTGTATCTCACTTTCAATCGCGTCATGCTCGCGTCCGGGTTCAGTTCTCCGGTCGGCGGGTCGCCCGTCGGTTCGCCGGTCAACTCTTCGATCACCGGTTCCCCCTCCGGCAAGGTCTTCTTGACCAACTCCGTGGCCTGTTCTTTCGGATCGCCGCTCGGGTCGACTTCCACCACGACCAGTTCGGCGGTCGAAGGTTTGCCCTTGCCGCTCCCGGACTTGGGCGTGCCGCGGAGCCAGAGCGTCCCGTTCGCATCGACGCTCGCCGGCGGATCCTGCTTCGCCCAAAGTCCATCTTGGTCCTTCAGCGTGAAGATGCCCGACTTCGACCGGTGCGTCTTCGTACTGGTCGGCACTTCGATATTCACATCGCCCGCTTTGGAGATCTGGAGACCCGAGCGGACGCTCAGAAAATCCGCCGCGAGCTTGTCGAAGTTTTTCTCGGCGGCCCACGAGTAGACCCAAATACCGATGGCTTTGTTCGCCAGTGCGTGGATTTCCAAGATGACGTTGTCGCCGGTCGTTTTATCGCTCGCGCGGAAGAGGAACCGCGTGGCGGGTTGCCCGCAAAGCGAGTCCGGCCGGCTCTCGTCCGCTTCGGTGACGTTGTCGAATCGTTCGTTGAGCACTTCCAGCGCTCGGTCGCGCAGATCCGCCGGGCCGGCGGCGTGATCCAGTCGACGAGCATCCCCGACGATCCACCCGCCCGGCGCGTTCTCGTCCCCTTTGGCGTAACCGAACAGCGCGGCGTTGAAGTTCATCTGCGTGGCGTCGTGCTTCGCCCAACCGCTGTCGGGCGCGGGCTTCTTGAACCGCAGATTCAAGTCGGGATACTTGATCTCTGTGTCTGTCTCTTGCTGTGCGTTCTTGGCGTTCTTGTAGAGCGATAGGCCGACGAAGCCCAATCCGACCGCCCCGAGTACGCCGACGACCCCCACTGCGACGAGAATGCTTTTGAGGGAACCGTATTGACCTTTGGCTTTAGGGGGCTTCTCATCCGCTTGCGGACGGGTTCTGGGTCCGGGTTGCCGCGCGATCTCCTTCGGCGTTTCAACTGAGCCGTCGGCCGAAGATGCGAACAGATCGGCCGAGAACCCGGAAGGCGGCTCCGCGGGTCCGTAGCCGGGATAGGTCGGCGCTACCGGGCGGAGGTTGAAGCGCAAACCGCAGAGCGGGCAGGCGATCACCGCCCCCGGCGGCACTTGGGAGGGATCGAACAGGAACGGGCAGACGGGATTCGGACACTTCAGCGGCGCTGCCATGCGGGGGAATCCTGCGGGGAGTCGGCACGATCCAGTCTAGCTCACTCCCCGTCTGCGATAGGCGTCAATTCCAGAGGTGTGCTCCGGTGCGGGTCGGCGACGCGGATCGACACCTTCCCACCCAAGACTTGCTGCAAACGGGGGAAAATAGCTTCGCGCCGCCATCCTTTGGCGAATGGAGAATCGTCCGGTGCTTCGCTCTCCGGCGCATACGAGCGGATGACATCTTTGAGATGGTGCTGGGAACAGACGAGCGGTTGGGCCAGGTGCAACTCCTCGCAGATTTCCCCGAGGACGACAGAAAGCAGCGCGGTCAACGTGGGCATCTGCGGTGGTTCATGCGACGCCGTCATCACCTCGGGGCAATCGGCCATCGGGCGGCCGCGACCGCGGCGCACCGCTTCGAGAATGTTCGGAAGTTCCCCCTTGGGCAAGCCGCGCAGCTGTTGGAAATCCTCCGGCGAGCGCGCCCCGGCGCGCGCGACTTCCAGCAGCACATCGTCGCGCATCACCGACCGCAGCGGGCGATTCTGCCGCTCGGCCATACGCTCGCGCCAACCGACGATTTCTTTCAGAATCGACAACTCGCGCCGACCGAGCGAACCGATCCCCTTCAGCTTCCGCC